>CACXYG010000066.1 GCA_902771745.1 uncultured Erysipelotrichaceae bacterium
AGAACCTATTGGGCTAGCCCAATAGGTTCCGCACCCTGATACGTGGTATTCTATTCTAGATAGTACCAATATCAGAAAGGAATCCACAACAATGGGTGCTAAAACTATTATAAGACAAAAGGCCATCAGATATCATCATCTAGATGACATAAGAGTCACCAAAATCATCACCAAGGTATCACTTCTCAGGAAATCAGGTAGTCCGAGAACTGAGGGTATGAGAAGAATTGTCGGGGAATCCGGATGTGGAATCAACATGGAGAGCAATGCCAAGAGACGCAGACTTTTCGGCTATGAATCAGCCGAGGCGTGCTTCTCCAAGGCCTTGGAGAAGCAGAGAATACCAAGAACATGGATGTATGTCTAAATCATTATCACTTCGACTTGCAATTCAGAATTTAAATTTAGATGCAGTTTCCATGGGCTTTCCCCATGCGATTCAGTTATAATGTTTTCGTAGTGAACAGGAGATATGCAATGAATAAAAAGAGTGTCGTTATTTTCGACTTTGATGGAACCATCGTCGATTCAAATCAATTAGAACACCAAGCACTCCTCAACACCATTCACGAATATGGTTTTGAAGAAATCAATGATAGCAATTTAGAGAATCATTTTGGACCGACAGAGTCTGGTATTCTCAAAAATATATTAGGTGAAGACCTCTTCCCTGAAGCCTGGGCCTTCTTCATTGAGGACTATTTAAGACTACAAGAAGAACTCTTAGTAAAGATTCCTGGTATGGATGACCTTCTTCTCTCTTTATCAAAAAAACAGGATCTCTTATTACTTCTTGTCACCGGTAGAAGCAAAGAAACCGCTGATATCTCCTTAGACTATCTCGGTTATGATAAATACTTCGGTAAGGTCTATACCGGTTCTGATGAAGGTATCAACAAAGATGAAAACATCGAAAAACTTTTAGAAGACTTCGGCCTAGAAAAAGAAAACATTGTTTATGTCGGCGATACCCTTGCGGATATCAAGACCATGAAAGCCATCGGTATTGATATCATCACTGTCTCCTATTCTCAATACGACAAGAACAATAAGGATCAGTTAGAAGAAGATAATCCTGGTAATGTCGTCAACTCTATTCAAGAGTTAGAAACAAAATTAATTGAAATCACAAAATAGAACCATTTTACTAAAAAAAGAACTATAATACCCGAACTATGGATAACAACGAAAAGAGAAACGACCCGACTACGGAAACCACCCGTTTAGAAAAGGCCGATATCATCGCCAACACGGAAGAACAGATCGACGAAGAAAAAATTGCCGTCAACGATCCTGTTTTGCCATCCAAATTGCACCAGGCTTTGATCACCAATGACAAGGCTGCTCTTTTCGAGATGGCTAATGATAACTCCGCTCCTCAACTTGCTGATGCCTTAAATCCATTAACTGATAATGAAATCATCCTCTTCTATTCCACCATCAACAACGACTATGACAAACTTGGTGAAATCTTCTCCTATCTTTTGATTGAAGAAAGAAAAGCCTTGATCAATAACCTTCCTAAGAGAGTCCTTCTGGCTGTCTTATCCAACGTCTCTAACGACGACTTGGCCGACTTCTTAGAAGACATCCCCAAGAAGATGAGAAACAAGGTTTTAGAATACCTACCAAACAAGCGAAGAACCATCATCAACCAGTTATCCGCCTATTCCGATGATACGGTTGGTAGTATCATGACCACCGAATACCTATCGGTCTTATCTGGCACCACCATCAGCGATGTCTTTGACAAGATCAAACAGATCGGTGACAGACTAGAAACCGTCCGCACCATCTTTGTTTTGGATACTTCCAACAAGTTGCTCGGTGTAGAGAGATTAGAAGATTTGATGTTTGAAGATGTCAATGACCACATCGAAAACGTCATGAGTAAGGACTTTGCCTACATCTCTCCAATCGCCGATAAGGAAACTGCCGTCCCAATCTGTCAGGAATATGATTTACCAGTTCTTCCCGTCGTTTCTAAAAACGGAGAGATGCTGGGCATCTTGACTTTTGACGATGTCATGGATGTCTTGGAACAGGAAAACACCGAAGACGCCTTAAAGCAAGCCGCTGTTGCCCCAACCGATGTTCCTTATATGGAAAACAAAGTCTATAAGATTGCCCTGTCTTATGTTCTTTGGCTTGTCATCCTTTTGGTGATCAACACCTTTACCGGTATGATCATCTCTCGATTTGAAAACGCCTTGCTTACCCTTCCCGTCTTAGTCTCTTTCATCCCCGCTTTGAATGATAGTGTTGGTAACTCCTCAAGTCAGACCACCTCTATGGTCATCCGTTCCTTGACCACGGGAGAAATCACCAAGAAAGACTACTTTAAAGTCGCTATGCGAGAATTCTTAGTCGGCTTCATCTCTGGTCTTATCATCGCCGCCTTTGATTTCGGTTGGGTCATGATGGAATTAAATACGCCGATTTTAAATACTGAATCATTGATTAACAACTCTCAATTGATAGCTCAGTTTGGTGGCAATATCCAAAATGTCTACCTCGCCATTGCTGCCATCACTTCCTTCTCGTTATTAATCGGTATCACTTTCTCTAAGTTCTTTGCTTCTATCCTTCCTATCATTGCGAAAAGTTTGAAGATTGACCCTGCTGTCATGTCTGGTCCTTTGATGACCTGCTTGATGGATATTGTCACTCTTCTCTTATATTTCAGCATCGCTATGGCGATGATCGATGGTATCGCACCTGGTACCTTAACGGCTTTGCCCGTAATGGGATTTTAGGAGGTAAATGATCATGAACAATGATGAATTAGAACCTAAGATCCAAGAACAGGAAATCAAGGAGATTGAAGTGGATTCCACAATCAAAGGTAATGTCCACCATCAACTCAATCCTGACTTCTTGAAGGCTACCATCCACAATCACAACACCAACATTTTAAATGTCACGGTCAATTCCTATGATCCAGTCAACGTCGCCAAAGCCGTGGAAACCTTAGATCAGGAAGAACTTCTCTACTTCTTCAAAGCAGTCAACAGTGACGATTCTGCCGAAGTCTTCACCTATCTTGATCAAGACACCAAAGAAAAAGTCATCAACGCCTTTACTTCCAAACAGCTCCATGAGCTTGTCGATAACATGGCCACCGATGACTTGGTCGACTTTGTTGATGAACTTCCAGCCAACTTGGTCTCCAAAGTATGGAAAGCTACTGACCCGGATGATAGAGCCCGTGTCTCTGCCTATCTGAACTTCAAAGAAGATAGTGCAGGTACTTTGATGACCCCTGAATATCTTCAGGTCAGAGAGACAGATACCGTCAAATACGCCATTGATAAAATCAGAGCCAAGGGCCAGGATATGGAAACCATCTGGGAAATCTTTGTTGTGGATAACAAGCGTAAACTTGTCGGTACTATCACCCTGGATGTCCTCCTAGAAAATGATGAAGACGAAATCTTGGAAAACATCATGAAGAACGACTTTGTCTCCGTCACTGTCAACACCGACCAGGAAGTCGTCTGGAAAGCCTTCCGTAAATACGACGTCTCCGTTATCCCAGTCACCAACAATCAGATGAGAATGCTTGGTATCATCACCTTTGATGATGCGATGGATATCGCTAGTGAAGAAATCACCGAAGATACCCAGATCACCTCTGCCGTTATTCCAAACGATGAGCCTTATCTGAAGACCAGAGTTTGGAAGTTAGTCAGAAACTATGCTGTCTGGCTGATCATCCTTTTGGTGTTGAATACGTTTACCAGCATGACGATGTCCTATCTCGAGTCGCCATTGAATAACTTCTTACCATTGCTGACTGCCTTTATCCCAGCCATTATGGGTACCGATGGTAATGCCTCTGACCAGACGGCGACGATTACCGTTCGTGAACTTGCCTTAGGCAACATCACGACCAAAAACTACTACAAAGCTGCCTTCAAGGAACTCAGAGCCGCCTTTATCACCGCCTTGATCTTAGCAGCCTTCTCCTTTGGTTGGATGCTAATAGAGTTATATACCGGTATGGTCACCATCGGTGAGACTTCAAATAGTGTTATCAACACCTTCTATGGTGGCGATCGTAACCTTCTCTTCTTCTCTATCTCTGGTTTGATCTCCTGTACGTTCTTGATCACCATCGTCTTAGCTAAACTTCTTGGTATCAGCTTACCAGTCTTAGCCAAGGCTGTTCATCTTGACCCTGCGGTCATGTCTCAACCAGTCATCTCCACCATCCTGGATATCTTATCCATCGTCGTCTACTTCTTACTTGCCAATCTCATCATCCAAGGACTCTGATCTATGTGCCAAAGATTTGTATTAGAACCAAGCGATGCATCAAAACTCGTCTCCTATCCTGGCTATGATGCCTCGCTTTTACTGAATCCGATTGTCATCCCTGCAACCAAAAGCTGGGCCATTTTACTTTCTGACGATCATCATGTAATGGTAGAAACCAAGGCTTTTGGTTTTCGCATTCACGATAAAATCATCTATAACGCCAGAAGTGAAACCGTGGAAGAGAAAGTCATGTTTAAAGAGGCCTTCCATCATAAAAGATGTGTTCTTCCTTGCAGTGGGTTTTATGAAGTCGATAAACATAATGTCGAGCATTTCTTCATTGATAAAAATGGTGAACTGCTTTATCTTTGTGGAATTTATGATAAAAACAACTTTGTCATATTGACCTGTAAAGGAGATGATGAAGTATCTTTTTATCACCCGAGAATGCCGTTAATCATCAAAGCAAAAGATATCCAGCGTTACCTGGATGTCCGCAATGGAACATTCTTGTTTGATCTACTTGAGAAGCCAGAACTGATGAGTCCTGACACCTCTGAACAGTTATCCTTGTTCTAATTTTGCATCTTTAATTCGTATAAACCAATTGCAATAGATGTCGTGAGATTCAAAGAATCAACCTCATCTGACTGTTCGATTCTGACATTGTTATGATTATGAATCTCTGGCGGTAAACCTGTTGCCTCATTACCGAACACTAAGGAACAAGGCTTTTGGAAAGTCACTTCATGTAACGGTTTAGAAGTATCCAAAACAAATGGATAGAATTCTCTTGGGTATTTAGCAATATATTCGTCAAAAGAAGAAAACTCTTCAATTCTGATTTTGAATAAAGCACCCATAGAAGCTCTGACAACCTTAGGATTGAATTTATCTGCGCAAGGAGTGATCAGGGCTAAATCATGATAACCAAAAGCCAATAAGGATCGCATCGCATTACCAAGATTACCCATATCGCTAGGATTGACCATGACCAGATGGTTTTCCTTTGGATCTAATGTGTTATCAAATTTGTTGAAAACGCCTATCACATGGGCGTTTTCTTTCGAGGCAATC
Organism: uncultured Erysipelotrichaceae bacterium; assembly: GCA_902771745.1. Lineage (GTDB taxonomy): Bacteria > Bacillota_I > Bacilli_A > RFN20 > CAG-288 > Enterosoma. The sequence continues at coordinate 5,338 of CACXYG010000066.1, forward strand.
TTATTGAATGCTTTATCAGAAACCACAATCTTATCAGCAGGAACAAGGCTTTTCAATTTCTGATAGCCGTCAGAATCAACAGCATCACTAGAGACATAAACCATACGAAAAGCATCCCTTTTGAACTGGATCATTTCAAAGGTAGGAAAGAAGCCTTCGGTGTAGGAATAATCTAAATCTTTACTATATTTTTGAATCATGGTTATATCATAGAACGAAAGATAAAAAAAGCAAACCAAAAGTGCTTTAAAATATCTATAATACTATTGCTGGCCCTGTAGCTCAGCTGGATAGAGTACCTGACTTCGAATCAGAGGGTCAAGAGTTCGAATCTCTTCAGGGTCACCATAAAGAAGATATGCGAATAATACGTTGTATTGTTCGCTTTTTTCTTTATTTTTTAGTGTTTTTTTATAGGTTTTTCAACTTTAAGCATTTAGATTTTGATTATTGAGACATCGATTAATACAGTTCGTAAAAGTTCGAGTAACTGACTAGGCGTGCGTGGTGCGAACTGTTAGCCTCGAAAGGATGTGAACTATAAAATTGACAAAGAAAAACACCCATTTCTGAGTGTTCACAACCTAGGTAGTAGCGAGGTTGTCAGCGATTGATTATGATTCCAAAGTTGGTGTTGAACTCGGTGATCCTAATTGTGTATCTAATGTTACCTTTGAATCTTAGATTTGGTTTTAGCGGATATTTATCCATTTCAGGATTTCCTATGATGAAATAAACCAGTTTCTTATTAACAATGATTGCCTTAGAGAATAATTCTCTAAAATTGGATTCCTTAAAGTCGTTTATTTCGTTTGGAATGTTCTTTAGCGTTTTAATTATGTTTGCGACCTTCATATCAATGGAACCAGCTGTAATTGATTCATTCTGAAGACAAACCTTCTTTTTAGTTAACTCGCCAATCTTATCAACAAGCCCTTTCTTCATATCGATGTAGAAGTCATCAAACAGATGTTCAATTTTAGAGAATTCATCTCTTAACTCACTAATTTGCTTATCTCGAGGAATCAAAAGAAAAGAAAATCCATGGTAAGAAGATGAGAGGGTTAAGCAAAAACAAAATATGCATAGTTCTTATGAATAACGGTGAACATGTTTTAGCGGTTAAATGCGGATTTGGTAAGCCGTCAGAAACAAGAGTGTATGATGCTTGTTGGAGCCATATTAAAGAAGGTAGTAATTTGATCCATGACGAAGAAAAAGCACATAATTATCTAATTAAACAACTAAACCTCAAATCAAAAGCCTATAATGCAGCAGGTGGAAAAGTTTTAAAAGAATTAGCCATGAAAGAACTGGAGCCAATTAATGATGAATGTAGAAAAATAAAATACTTTCTATCAAAACATAAAGGTATCAATAAGGACAACATTCAAGATTATTTGAACCTATATGCTTTCATAACCAATTGCAAAATGAAGGATGAAAACTTATATTTCGCATCAAATTTGTTACTTAAACTACTATTTTTAGCAAATGAAAAAATAAAATTTCGTGATATTATCAAGTAAAAATATCAACACTTTGCTTTATTCGCCTGTTTCTTAAATTTGACTAAGAAATAAATTTCTTAGTCTTTTTATGTTTTCGAAAAATTGTTTTTAAATCCAATTGTGAAAGTGCGTGGTGAAATTATCGTCAACTATCGTTCTTTTTGGACAGGGACATGTCAAAACGAAGTGTCTTGTGTACCGAGATGGCTCTCTTTACAAAGGCTTCAAACTTCTCAGCTGGCGTGAATGGTCTTGAAAGAATGAACCAGAGCAAGTTCATCCATCCCTGCAACTGGCTTCTATCATATCCGCCATGTTCACCCATGAACTGCTTTATCAGAGAATGAAGATGATTTACCTTGTTCAATGGATTATCTTTATCTGATAGTTTCCTG
>CACXYG010000067.1 GCA_902771745.1 uncultured Erysipelotrichaceae bacterium
AACGCCGACGGCTACACCTACGCCTACACCTACCGCGACGCCTACGGCTACACCTACGCCTACACCTACCGCGACGCCTACGGCTACGCCGACTCCCACTCCGACGCCTACACCTACTCCTTCACCTACGCCGACGCCAACACCTACTCCAACACCTACCCCGACACCCACGCCAACGCCATCGCCTATTCCGACGGATACATCTACTCCAACGGCTACTTCTACGCCTACGGATACGCCCGCTCCGACGGATGCGACTACTTCTACGCCAACGACCACACCCACTTCCACACCTACATCTACACCTACGGTTACGCCTACTTCGACGCCTACGGCTACGCCTGCTGCCACAGCGACTTCAACGCCTGAGACTACGGATACGCCGGAGCCCGCGGCGGAACTGCAGGCGGATCCGGCAGATGAGGATGGGGACGACGTGGTTCGGGAATCCTACTTTGACAGCACGGGGAACCGCGTGGTCGGCGAAGAAGGGTTTGTTACGCGGGTTCGTGTGATGAGCAAGGACAAGGTGATCGCGGAGAGCTGGTTCGACGCGGACGGGCAGCCCATGACCATCGGAGATACCTATTACCGGGTTGAATATACTTACGACAATATCGGCAACGTCAACCGGGAGAAGTATTTTGACGCGGACGGGAAGCCGGTTCGCTGCGAGGCGGGGTACGCCATTGTTTACCGCGAATTTGACGAGTTTAACCGCGTGGTTTATGAAAAATTCTTCGATACCGACGGATTTGCCATCATGCTGGAAGACGGATCGGTTTCGCGGCGGTATCAGTATGACGACGACGGAAACCTGATTCAGACGACCAAGTATGACTTTGGAGACCACGAGGTTCAGTAAGCATGACAGTGGTGACTGGCACCACTGTCATGGCGGGCAGAGGGGATTATTTGAATGAAGATCTGGAATTGGATTTTTCGGAAGCTGCTAATGGTGACAGGCATGACAGTGGTAACTGGCACCATTGTCATGGTTGCGGGGGCGGCGGCGGAGCTTTCGACGAACCTTCAGATTCAGACGGAACTGAACCCTTACAACAAGAAGGTGGCTACGGCTACCTATGTCGACGCGGAAGGGAATCCTGTCGTTCCGGACGACAAGGGATATGCCTCTGTTCACTATACTTACGGGACGGACAGCCTGGTCGTCGAGACGACCTTTACGGACGCGGAAGGGTATGTTTGCAACTGCAACGACGGGTATGCGGTTGTTAAGTATGCCTACAGCGTTCGGAACCTTGCACGGACGGAATACTTCGACGTATACGGGAACCCGGTCAACGGGCCGGATGGATTTGCGAAGAAGGAAACGAAATACTGGTACAAAAAGCATCAGAGCACCTATGAATACGACGCGGACGGGAATGTTGTGAATCTTCACCGGGTTTCAGAATTCGGGAAGAAGGAATATCCGGGGCTGATGACCAGCGACGCGTGGTTTGACGCAGATGGGAACCCCGCCAAGGGGCCGGACGGATATTCCAGGGTTGAATATGAATACTGGAGATCGCTTCTTACAAAAGTGACCTACCTGGACGAAAACGGAGAACTGATTTACAACGAAAAAGAAAAGTATGCCGTTAAGGAATTTGTCATTGTGGGCGGGCGCATCGGGGAACTGAACTATTACGACGCGGCCGGGGAACTTTGCGCGGGGCCGGACGGATACGCCAAAGCGGTTTATACCTACATCAACAATAACGGGAAAAACCCGCGGATCATGTACTATAACGCAGACGGGAGCCTGTTCTTCACCAAAGACGGATAAGACTCTACCAGAAGAACCGGTCTTCTTGACCATGTTGCCACCGACAACGGCAAGAAGGGCGATATCTTCATCTTCATCAATACTGATGATATTTGGAATCTTCTTCAATTCCGAGACAAGATCGTAATACTTTTCTTCCATGGTCTTCTTTTCTACGACAACACAGAAAGAGTCGATAGAAGTAGGAACGTGTTCCACTGGAACATGGAATTCCTTAAAGACCGCTAAGACCTTTAACAAGACTTCTAATTTATCCACGGATTTATCTTTGACGAAGGTAAAGGCAGTAAAACCTTTCTTACCGGTGATACCCGTGATCAAATGCTTTCTAGCGGATGGAGTCTTTTTAATCCAGGTGCCGCTTTCTTCTGGATGATTGGTATTCAGAATAACAAGTGGAATATCATGTTCCGCTAAAGGAAGAATGGTTTCTTCATGTAAGACAGAAGCACCCATATAGGCAAGCTCTCTAAGTTCGTCAAAAGAGATCTGAGAAATGTGTCTTGGATTTTCAACAATTCTTGGATCGGCCATATAGAAGCCAGAAACATCCGTAAAGTTTTCATATAAGTCGGCTTCAGCACCTTTGGCCATATAAGAGCCAGTAACATCACTGCCGCCCCGGCTGAATAAGCAGATTTTATAGTTAGGATAAGAGCCATAGAAGCCAGGAACAACAAAGTAATCGTGAACGGCGACCGCCTTTTCAATACACTCGTTGGTCTCTTCTTCGACGACCTTACCTTCATAGTCGAAGTTGATCAACTCTTTGGCATCGACAAAGTCGAAGCCAAGATAAGCGGCCATCAACTTGGCAGAGAAGTATTCGCCTCTGGAGACGAGTTCTTCTTCGGTCAGCTCATCATTATCGAGTCTTTCTTTGAGTTCATCAAACTCTTCTTCTAAATCGATGCTGATATTCAATTCTTTTTGAATATCGAGATACTTCTTCTTCACCTGATTGAATAAAGGAGTGGCATCGACATGATATTTATGATGTTGGAAAATCAAATAGAGAAGATCAGTAACTTTGTTATCTGCCTTGTTGGATTTACCAACAGCGGAGACAACAACAATGTGGCGATCATCATCGCTAAGAACAATATCTTTGACTCTTTTGAACTGTTCTGCATTTGCTAAGGAAGAACCACCGAATTTACAAACTTTATACATTTTGGTAACGACCTCTCTTTTCTTATTTTTCTATTCTACAAATAAAATCATATTTTAACAATTCATCTTGTGTAGGTGATACTAATTCTGTGATAAATTTATCATCCTTGAAGCATAAGAAGCTACCGGTGAGATTCGGTACGATCTTCTGATAAGGACCAACCTTCTCATAAGGGAAGGCAATACCTTTTTGAATACGTACCAAATCCTGCATGATTGCAGAAGCGGTCGGATAACGACCAGCACCCTTACCAAGAAGGGTGATAGGGCCATTATGCTTATCTTCAATCAAGACACCATTGTTATCATATTCGACGTGAATCAATGGATTCTTTGGGGTGATAGCAATCGGTAAGACAACCAAGGATACTTTCTTTGTCAAGAAGGTGATATTGACGACAAAGCGCAGTTCTCTACCCATATCCTTGATGAAGTTGATGATGTCCTTAGATACCTTTTCAATACCGAAATGAGGAATCTCATCATTCTTCAATTCCTTACCGCAGACAATCGTCGCAATGACATTACCCTTGCGGACCATATCTAAGCCCTTTAAGTCAGCGCTAGGATCTTTTTCCGCAAAGCCGTTCTTCTGGGCAAGCAAGATGGCATCTTCTAAGGACATATCTTCTTTCTGCATCTTGGAGAGGACAAAGTTACAAGTGGCATTGAGAATACCATTGATGGTATAGATCTCATCAAATTCATTCTGAATGGTGATTGGATAAATAAGAGGAATACCACCACCAACACTGGCTTCAAAAGCCAAGATGACATGGTTGTCATTGGCAAGATCAAGATATTCCTTCATATGACGGGATAAGGTTTCCTTATTGGAGGAGACGACATTCTTCTTGGCTTTTAAAGCTTTGCAGATGATCTCATGAGGAAGTTCATCACCACCCATACATTCGACGATGGTGTCAATTTCCTTATCAGCAAAGATCTTATCCATATCCGTCTCTAAAAGATTACCTAAGACATCTCTTTTACTGGGTAAGTCGAAAACCTTCTTTACACAGAATTCATCATAATTCTCATCAATGACGTCTCTAACACCCTTACCGACGATACCGTAACCAAAGATAGCAATATTATTCATAAGCGATGACATTTACCTTTCTGACATTTTCCATGTCGGTCAACTGATGTACTAAATCTTCAACCGCCAATGTCAGATTCTTGATGTCTAATGTCATCGTGATATATGCAATGGCTTGAATCGGCATTTCCTGATGGATGGTAAGAACATTGATCTTCGCTTCCGATAACTTGGCAAGCAAGGCCGTTAACACGCCTGGCTTATCATTGACCTTGAAGGCCAAGATGGCCTTTTTGGATACGGAAGTATCCGGGAAGAAGACAAAGTCCTTATATTTATAGAAAGCAGAACGAGAGATGTTGACACTCTTGCAGGCTTCCGTCACGGAGATACCATCTTTCTGAATCTTCTCTCTAGCTTCGATGACCTGAGGAAGAAGGCTTGGTAAGATAGACTTGTGGACTAATAAGAAATCATCATTCATAATCGTTCTCCTTTGTGATCGTTGCACCATCTTCATCAATAGAGACAACTGCAACTTTAAATTCATAAGTTGTCTTTAATTCTTTTAACTGATTTAAAAGTGAATTTTCATCTTTCACGATATAGAGCATGGTAGAACCAGAACCAGAGATGGTAAATGGAATATGCTCTTTTATGGCAACTTCTTCAAACGCCTTATAGTCGTGAATCAGACTCTGACGATAAGGTACATGAACCTTATCTTGTAATAACGTATAAAGAAGATCTACGTCTCCTTGCTCTAAGGCTAAAGGAAGCATAGCAAGATGACTGAGATTAAACGTGACATCCTTTAAAGAGTAAGAAGCAGGTAAGACTTTTCTAGCATCGGAGGTTCTGACACTCTCTTTAGGAGTGACAAGAACAAACTTCAATTCAGAAGAGACTTTATATCTACCGTGATGATAAATATCCTTTTCATCTTTGACGTTGCTGACAAGCCCACCAAAAAGACAAGGAGCCACATTATCTGGATGACCTTCTAAAGAGATAGCAAGTTCATAAAGCTCTTCTAGACAATAGTGATGATGCAAGATAGCATTGGCACCAAGAAGACCAGCGACGATACAACTAGAAGATGAACCAAGACCACCTTCTAAAGGAATGTTACTTTCTACCTGGGTAATCTTAACGTTCAAAGGTTCTAAACCTAAGTTTCTGAAAGCTTTCTGATAGGCAGTTAAAACTAGATTATTTTCATTGGTAAACTCTTTATCAAAGCCAACAAGTTCATCCCTATCAGAGACTTCAAACTTAAAGCAGTTATAGAGTTTTACCGCCATACCAAGAACATCAAAACCAGGGCCGAGATTGGCGCTGGTAGCTGGAGCTTTCACAAGATAGGTATGCTTCGCAAAGATTTCCTCTTCTACTTCATCCTTGGTGATCTTTTCTTGTGGCACTTTACAAGACAAGATCTTCTTTAAGGCTGGTGGAATCATAACACCCGTCTTATCGACAATCTGATATAACGTAGCAATATCATCTTCATAAGGAATATCTAAAGATTCCGCAATCGTCTTAGCAAACTTCAACGGAGAGGCAGTAGCAATGGAAACAACATGATTCTTGCTCTTTGGAAGATGATAAAGACTTGCGCAACGATAAGAGACAGCACTATGAGGATCTAAGACATAATGATGCTCTTCATAACAGTCTTTGATTGTCTTTCTCGTCTCATCTTCATCACAACAATAAGCAGCAAAAGTATCCTGTAATTCATGTAACTTCTCTTCTTCAATGGCAAAGACTTTCTTTTCCTTTAAGTCTTTCATCAAAGAAGATACCTTCTGATCATCCTCATAAAGGAAATACATCAATCGTTCTAGGTTAGAAGAGATGAGAATATCCATACTTGGAGAATTGGTCTTCATGAATTCACGATGAAGATCATATCTACCGGTGGTGAAGAAATCCGTCAAGATTCTGTTCTTGTTAGAAGCGACAACTAATCTTTCAATTGGTAACCCCATCTTCTTAGCAAGATAACCGGCAAAGATATCACCAAAGTTACCAGTAGGTACCACAACATCAATCTTCTCACCAAGAGCGATAACACCTCTTTTGACCAATAATAAATAGGTATAGTAGTAATAGACAATCTGCGGTAATAAACGACCGATATTGATACTGTTTGCACTGGTATAGCCTTCATTCTCATGTTTGACAAGCATGGCTTTGACAAACGACTGACAATCATCAAAGTTACTCTCTTGTAACGCATAGGCTCTAGCGTTATATGAAGTGAAATAGAGCATCTGTTTTTCCTGGATAGGAGAAATACCATCATCAGGATAAAGAATGGAGACATTGATATCCTTGACCTGAGAAAAAGAAGAAAGAACCGCACTGCCAGTATCACCACTGGTGGCCGTTAAGATTTTGATCTTTTTGACTTCTGGATGTTTGCTTTTGGCAATCTGCATTAGATAAGGAAGTAAAGATAAGGCCATATCCTTAAACGTCAAAGTCTGACCGTGGAATAACTCCATGATGGATAAAGAACCAAAGGTGGTGACATCCATCACCTTCTCTTCAAAGTGATTTTTGTCGTAAGCGTTATTGATAGCGCTTCTTACTTCTTCATCACTATAGTCATCTAAATAAGGACGTAAGATTTTAAAAGCAAGTTCCTGATATGATAAGGAAGTCAAAGATTCCTCGATTGCTAAAGGATAAATCTGTTCTGGTAAGAAGAGACCACCATCACTAGAAAGGCCTTGTAAGATAGCCTCAGAAGCCGTCAGACGAAGATTTTTGTTGCGTGTACTAAAAAACATGATCGTTACCTTCCATTTATAATAGGTGTATTATAAGGTGTGTTTTAAATAAATACAAATGTTTTTAAAATAAAAACACTCACAATTCAAAATATCCGTCCTTAAGTGCCATTGTAAAAAGAGGAAAGGAAAAGAAAATGCTTCCTATATAATAAATAATAAGATTATTCTTGATTTTTTAATTTAGATAAGATATTATTTCTCTTGCCTAAATTTTTAATTGGCTGCGTAGCTCAGTTGGTAGAGCGGTCGGTTCATACCCGATATGTCAAGAGTTCGAATCTCCTCGTAGCCACCATATCGATAATCCTAGGGGCTGTCCAAAAAGTAGATGTAAGTTTCTACTTCGGACAGCCTCTTTTCATCTTCTCTTTTTTGCTATTTCATTTGGTTGTTTCTTTTGTTTCTT
>CACXYG010000068.1 GCA_902771745.1 uncultured Erysipelotrichaceae bacterium
TCATTCCTGTGACAGGGGAAGCAATGAGAACTGCAATGGTCTTATCAGAAGATATATTCAAAAGGGCACGGATATCAACTCAGTAGAAGCAGCCCAGACGAGAAGAATCAACAAGGAGATCAATGCCAAGAGACGCAGACTTCTCGGCTATGAATCCGCCGAGGCATGCTTCTCCAAGGCCTTGGAGAAGCATGGAATACCAAGCACATGGATGTACGTCTAAACAATTATCACTTCGACTTGCAATTCAGGTCTTTTATTTCATAGCGTTTATCTGCAATTGCCGATAAAGCTTCATATATTTTATAAATTTGGTTATTTTTCATGATTTCAATTCTTTCTTTGTTGTTTTTCATTATAATAGTTAGGTCGGAGAAATATCTATGAAAAAAGAACAAGTGAATGATAGTCGAATTGACGTTTATAAATGGATAAAGATTGGCCAAGCAGCCATTCTGATGATTCTTGGTGCCCTCTTTGTTATCAATGCTTGGATCAACAAGGACAATGAGACTGGTGGAACCATCATGTTATCCATCTCCATTGGTATCGTAGTTGCTGTCTATGGTGTGCTGGATATCTTATCTGGATACCTGTTATATCGTAATCCTTATAACCATGAAGTGATCTTTGGTGAAGTGCTTCTCACACTAGCTGTCATCCTCTTCATCAAGATGGACATCATCAATGAAATCTTATCCTACTTTGTCTCCATCTTTGTTATCATCATGGCGGCGATGTTTATCCTTCACGGCATAGATAAAATTGTCGGTAAAAGTGTTAAAAAGTCCAAAGTTAAAGCGATTTTAGCCTTTGTCTTAGCTGGCATTATGCTGGGTGGTGGTATCTTCTATCTCATCATGTATGTCATCAACAAGACGGTTGTTGAAACCTATATGTTGATGGTTGTCGGTGCTATCTTATTCATCCTTGGTGTCGCCTCTTTATCCGTCTTGTTGATCAAGGTGAGAAACACCAAGAAGGCGATGAAAGAAGAACAGATTAAAGAAGATCATGAGTTCAAACCGAACACGGATCATCCAACCAATACCAACGTCAAAATCATCGATATCTCTGATTTAAGAAAACACAATAAGAAAAATAACGATGAAGAGAGTGCGGACATCATCGTTGTCGAAGAAGACGAAAATACCGCCGTTACCCCAAAATCAGAATGAATTTTGTAAAGATATTAAAAGCCATCTTTTCTACCTATCATGTCGACGCTTGTTATGTCGCGGATAATATGGGTAATGAAGATGAGGTTGTGGAAGCTTGGGAAAGAGGCGAGAGTGTGCCTACCCATGAGCAGTTAGAGAAATTTTCTGCCATGTTCGCCGTCCCAATGTCAACATTAGAACAATCCATAAAATAGGCACAAAAGTGCCTATTTTTTCACAAACAGAGGTAAAACATGGCCATAAAGAGATGCTTAACGATTCAGGATTATAGCTGTATGGGGCGCTGTTCTTTAACAGTGGCTTTGCCAATTTTGTCGACTTGTGGTGTTGAGACTGTTGGTTTACCAACAGCCGTGTTATCGAATCACACCGCTTTTGAAAATTGGACCTACACTGATCTTAGCAAACAGATGCTTCAAAGCGTGGATATGTGGGAAAAATACAATCATCATTTTGATTGCATCTACACGGGATACCTTGGTAATGGACAGGCTAAAATCGTAGAAGAAATCATCAAAAAACTGAAAAAAGAAGATACTTTGGTCGTGATTGACCCGGCTTTTGGTGACAACGGAAAACTTTATTCTGGCTTTGATCAGAAGCATGTTGATGAAATCCGTTCGTTATTGAAACACGCGGATATCATCTGCCCGAATGTCACGGAGACAAGCTTCTTGCTTGGGGTTCCTTATCCAGGAGAAGAAGTAGATGGTATCACCACCCAGAGAATGGCGACAGCTCTTTCTCAATTTGGTCCTAGCAAGATTGTTGTCACGGGTGTGAAAAGTGAGGATGATGAAGTCGGTTGCTCAATCTTTGATCGTAAAAAGAAGACTCTGGATTATTATTTTACCGAACCATTACCTGGTATTTATCATGGCGCTGGTGATAGTTTTGCTAGTGCGTTAACTGGTTGTCTGTTAAATGGTGTCTCTTTAAATATCGCGGTTAAAATCGCTCATGACTTTGTCCATAAAAGCATGCAACAGAACATCAATGATGGTGTTGACGGTATCCTTTATGGCCTTGAATATGAGGGACAGTTACGTTATCTATATCAGTGTATACAAAAAGCAAAACGCAATAAGAATTTGTAAAGACAACTTGCTTATAAGAAACAAAAAAGCCGGCAGTTTCCTGCCGGCATTATTTGTTTTGAATTAGTATTCGAAGGATGGAGTATCCTGAACTTTTTCGATGTCAGAGAACTTGGCTGGGATGGTGCTGTAACGACCAAAGAGAGTAATCTGAATGGTGACTTCACCACGTTCAGTATCGATGGATTCAATCGTACCTTCGTTATCCTGGAAGGTGCCGGTAAGAATCTTGACCTGATCGCCAACCTTGTATTCGGAATAGATATCTGGATCTTCGATATGCATTCTCTTTAAGACTGGTTCGATTTCTTCTCTTGGAATTGGGAATGGCTTGGCACCCTTACCAGAGGAACCGGTAATACCAGAGACACCTGGAGTGTTTCTGACGACGAACCAAGTTTCATCAGTCATGATCATTTCGACGAAGATATAACCTGGATAGTAGTTCTTGACTTTGATCTTAGGAACTTTCTGACCGGTCTTCTTATCGACAGACATCTTTTGCTTGCCGTTTTCGTCAAGGACTGGTTCTTCATATTCCGCACAGATAACACGGAAAATCTTATCGGTCATGTTGAAGGATTCAGCTCTCTTTTCCAAAGCTTCCTTAACCTGACGCTCTCTCATAGCGAAGGTGTTGATAACGTACCAGGCTTTTTCCGGTAATTCACCATCACTATCATCATCTTCATCAGGGTTGACCTGACCAATGAGTGGATTATAGGTATGAGCTGGTTTTGTTTCTTCGTTTAATTCGGCTTCTTCAGAAGTCTTGATTTCATCTAATTCCATTAGAATAATCCTCCATTATGTAACAACATCGCAGCAGCGCTGGTTGCATCAGCGGAACTGGTCTTGGATGGGATGGCGTTTTCGAAAGCTTTCATGATCTGAACCGTAAGGTAATCACTTAAGACGGTAGCTAAAGCAGCAACAGTAGCGATGACAAGAACGACTGCGACAGCTTTCCAGAGAGTTTTCTGGTCTGGCCAGCGAACTCTTCTAGCTTCTTCAGCGACACCACGGAAATACTTGGAAATCTTGTTCATGTATTTATTTTCCTTCCTTGTGAATTGTGTGTTTACCACACTTAGGGCAATACTTCTTTGTTTCGAATCTTACGCCGTCTCCCTTTTTCTTGGAGGCGTTGTAGTTTCTTGAACCGCATTCGGTACAAACTAACGCGACTTTCTCTCTCATTCGTATCACCTCACATTGTGTCAAATAAAAAGTCCCCTTTTGGGTGACCAAGTATATTATACGGATATATTTTTAAAATTCAACAGGATTTTCGTTTTCTTTTATTTTGTTACGTGCGCGCACGCGCATGCAATAAAAATAGTATCAAGAAAAGAAAATTTCAAAAATATTTTTGATAAAAAACTATCGTGTTTATCGATGTTTTTGAAAATTATATAAAAATTTTTAGCACTCAACACTTGCAACTGCTAAAAATATGGCTATAATATAATTAGCACTTGAAAGAGTAGAGTGCTAAAAGCAAATATAGGAGGCGCAGATTATGGCACAAATGAATGTTGAAGAAAACAACAGAAGAGAAGGTTATGGAGTAGACAACTACTATCATCCATTCTGGTCCTTGTTCAATGATTATTTCTCTGAAAGCGAGGCAACTGACGTCATGAAGACTGACATCTCCGAAAATGACGACGGCTATGAACTTGAAGTAGAAGTCCCAGGTGTAGACAAGAAGGATATTCGTCTCTCCTTAGACAAAGGCTATCTTTCTATTGCTGCTAAGGTAAATAAGAAAGAACGTCACGGTCATGGCAAGAACCTTCGTATGGAAAGATACACAGGTTCCTTCTCTAGAAGTTTCTATGTTGGTAACAATGTCAAGAAAGAGGACATCTCTGCTGCTTGCGACAATGGTATTCTGACCATTGATATCAAGAAACCAGTAGAAACCAAACAAGAAGAAAAATTTATCGAAATCAAGTAAATCAATTCCAATAAATATTTCCTTTTCTCAACGGTGGTGAGTGTTGCACCACCGTTTTAATTTTGTGTTATCTAGGCATTTCCTTTTATCTTGCTGGTTGAAGCGTTCTGGTTTGAGTAGGAAACTCGGTTTTCAATTGACGTATATTTAGTGATGCTTACATTTCTTAGGCGACTAGGGGGAGTTGGAAGGTAAAAGAAAAGAGGACTTTCGATTAATGGCTGGATTGTTTAAACTATTACCAACAAATAGAGGAACAAAACATGAAAGCATTGATTACAGGTGGCACGTCCGGTATTGGCCTAGCGATGGCTAAGGAATTGCTGAAGAAGAATTATGAAGTGATTCTCATCTCTCGTAAAGAAGGTGATTTAGACGAATTGAAGAAAGAATATCCTTCTTCGCATATCACCTTCTGGTCTTATGATCTTTCTAAGGAAGAAGAGTGTTATCGTCTTTTAGATGAAACCAAGGACATCGATTTTGATATCTTTATCAACAATGCTGGCTTTGGTGATATTGGTAGAATCAACAAGACTTCCTTAGAGAAAGAAGTCAATATGGTCATGGTCAATGATGTGGCCACTCTGATCTTGGTGAAGTCTTTCTTGCTACGCTTCATGAAGAAGGATCAAGGTAGAATCTTGATGGTTGCCAGCGCCGCTGCTTTTGGTGTGGCTCCTTATATGAATGTCTATTATGCGACAAAGGCTTTTGTCTATTCTCTTGCGCATGGATATTACCGTGAATTAAAAGATAACAAATCTCATGTCACCCTCTCTGTTCTTTGCCCAGGTCCAGTCAAGACCCGATTTGAAGAGACGGCGAATGCTAAGTTCACCATGGGTGCATTATCCAAGGAAAAGTGTGCAGCCATTGCCATCAAGGGTTTATTAAAAGGCAAATTTGAAATTGTTCCGACAATGAAAATTAAGGCCGGACATCTCTTCTCTCACTTTGTTCCAAAGAGAATGATATCCAAGGCCTTAAGAAAACAATCTGAAATAAAAGATTAAGGTTTTAATCTTCTAAAATCGCATTTTTAATCGTATTAATCGTCGTCTGAGATAAATCACAGCTTAATAAGAAGGTATTTGCTTGTTCCGCAAGAGTAGAACCTTCTAATGATTTTAAATCTTCTAAATAGAGTTTCGGATCATCTTCGTTTCTCGAAGAACCGATATTTGAAAGGTTGGTCAATAAATAATCCTTATATAGGTCTTCTTCACTCATACCGACAAGAGCGCCGAGTAAGAAGAAAGTGACACCAGTTCTATCAGCGCCATGAGAACAGTGGAAGTAAACTGGGAAAGTGGAAGCAGCAAGCTGTTCAAAAGAAGCTTTGATAGCCTCTTTACATTCCACCATGAAATCATCCTTTTTACGATAATCCCAAGGAATATTGTAATAGGTGATTTCCGGAATGACAGCATCTGTCATGTTGCCGTTTTCGTTATATTTGTTATCAGTGACGTTCATACGTACATCGATCTCAGTCTTGATACCAAGGTGATGGATCATCTCTTCTAAACCAGCAGAAGTGATTTCTAAAGTTGTGGTATCACTACGAGAGGTATTTAATGTGGCACCACGATATAAAACGCCTTGCTTTAACTTTTTGCCAGTAGATAATGACCAGCCGGTGAAATCTCTGACATTGGTAGCACCATCTAAATTGATGGGACGATAGATGCTATCCTTGATGGTGAAGTGATAGATATTAGATTTTTCAAAGTTATCAGTTTCAGAGAAACGAGCAAAGTATTCTTGCTGTAATTTTCCATTGTAAAAGTCATAACTGTTGGTAGCAGTAGTAGTTTGATAATAAGTATCAAAGGTATTAGATTCTGATATCTGTACCTTATATTCTGTTTCAGCGATTTGGAATTCTCCACTGAAATCAATATGGACTGGAGCAGGAATGGAACGTTCTCTAGAACCAGAACCATAACGGAAATACTGATCATAAGTATTATTGATAAAGTTTTCCTGATATTCGTTGTGAATCGAAAATTCACCTAGTTCCACTGTAGTTACTTTTGTGGAACAACCGGAGAGTAACAGCAAGGTCACTAAAGATAGAGAATTAATTAAATTTTTCATAGAATTCACCCTTTTATACATTATACTATGAAAAGAATTCGATTTTTAGTTTAACTATAAAAACAACGATAACTATGGGAAAATTTTAAATTCAAAAGCGGTTGTTTTCTCAAAAATTAGCACTTGACCCTTGCAAATGCTAATTTGTGGGCTATAATATGAAATAGTCGAAACGAAATTACAAATAATTCGGAGGAATTAAAGAAAATGATTAAACCTTTAAGAGATTATGTCGTCTTAGAAAAACTTCCAGAGGAGAAGAAAGTCGGCTCTATCATCATCGCTACTGCCAAGGATAATGAATCCGCAGTTGCTAACGTCATCGCGGTTGGCCCAGGCTACACTGATAAAGATGGCAACAAGGTCACTGTCGAAGTTAAAGTCGGTGATAAGGTTATTTATAAAAAGTATTCCACTACTGATTATGAAGAACAGGGCAAGAAGCTCATGCTCATCAAGGATCAGGATATCATTGCTATCGTTGATTAATTCACGGAGGAAAATAAATTATGGCAAAGAAAGTTACTTATGGCAAAGAAGCCAGAGACAATATGTTACGTGGTGTTGATATCTTAGCCAACACCGTCAAATTAACCTTAGGTCCAAAAGGCAGAAACGTCGCTTTGGATTCTGGCTATGGTTCTCCAAAGATCGTCAACGATGGTGTCTCCATCGCTAGAGAAATCGAATTAGAAGATAAAGAACAGAATGCTGGCGCTAAGCTCGTTTATGAAGTCGCCAACAAGACCAATGACGTCGCCGGTGATGGTACCACTACCGCTACCGTCCTAGCTCAGTCCATGATCCACAATGGTTTCAAGGCT
>CACXYG010000069.1 GCA_902771745.1 uncultured Erysipelotrichaceae bacterium
AGAACATTAACACTGGCAAAGGAAGTATGTCTGGCACCACCAGAATCAAATGGTGAGATTCTCACCAGACGGTGAACACCATTCTCACTTCTCAAGTTACCATAGGCGTTTTTACCCTCGACAATCATAGTCGCACTAGAGATACCAGCTTCTTCACCAGGTAGGATATCCGCAATGCGATATTTAAACCCGGCTTGTTCACAATAACGCTGGTACATTCTTAAAAGCATACTGGCCCAATCGTGAGCCTCGGTACCACCAGCACCTGGATGGAATTCCACAATGGCGTTGTTGCTATCATATTTACCGGAGTAGAAAATCTTCTTTTGGAACTTGTCAAAATCTTTATTTAAGGAAGAAAGTTGTAAATCAGCATCATCAAAGATATCTTGGTCCATTTCTAACTTTAGGAACTCAAGAGATTCTTTGATAGAAGCTAAACGTTTTAAATAATCTTCAATGGCGTTGATCTTATCGTTGACGTCAGCGATTTCCTTATTGATTTCTTTGGCAAGAGCTGGATTCTTCCAGAATTCCGGATTCTCTGTCTTTTTGGACAGTTCCTCTCCGCGTTCTTTCAGTGCAGGGATGTCAAAGACAGCCTTGCAAGTCAAGAATCTGTTCGCTGAGAGAAGAATAGAGATTGTTCAATTCGAATAATTCTTTCATTGGTCGGCACTCCTTTATATAACTATTTTATGAGTATAAACGGCAACTGCCAAGATTACATAATCTTGGCAGTTGGGTTGGATCTATCGATACCGTCATCATCCGGAGTGATGTTGGAAACAGTGTCCGGATTGAATTTGACCTTATCAGCATTTGGCGCTGAGGTAGCAGTCTGGTTGATTGGAGCGCGCTGAATGTTCTGATTGACGGCTTGTGTATTAGGTCTGAAAGCGACATGTAATAAGGTACGGACAACATCACTAGAGATGACGTTGTTCATGGTATCAAACATACCGAAACCTTCATTGGTATAAGCCTGAAGAGGATCTGTCTGGGCATAGGATCTAAGCCAGATAGCATCTCTGAGTTTGGACATCTGGTCGATGTGCTTGGTCCATCTTCTATCGATACAATCGAGAGTGACGGTCTTTTCAGCGAAGTTTCTCATCTCTTCCGTCCAGTCCTTGGAGTGCTCTTTATAAGCTCTCTGTAATCTGGCGGAGAGTAAGTCGATAGCATCAGCAAGAGTAGCACCATCGAAAGCTTCGGCTGGGCAGATGGCTGGATCGACACTTAAGTCCTTGACCATGGTTGCCTGTAATTTCTTACCATCAACAACCGTTTCCTGGTCTTTGACATAGGTAGCCTGCTTGGAGATAGCCTTAGCGGCAGTATCGAAGTAGTTTGGAATGGTATCGGTGACAGACTTGGAGTATAAGATGTGATCTCTTCTTTCGTACATGATCTTTCTTTGACGGGAAAGAACATCATCGTAGTTGAGAAGCTGTTTACGAGTATCAAAGTTCTGGCCTTCGACTCTCTTCTGAGCAGAAGTGATGGCGTTAGACATCATTCTGGATTCAAAGGCTTCATCACCTAACTTTTCATATAAGTTCTTGGTGGACTGTGGAGCAAAACGGATGAAGAGTTCATCCTGTAAGGAAACGTAGAATCTGGAGTAACCTGGATCACCCTGACGGCCAGAACGACCCTTTAACTGGTTATCGATACGTCTGGATTCATTTCTTTCGGTAGCAAGAACAGCAAGACCACCGATTTCCTTGACGCCTTCACCAAGTTTAATATCGGTACCTCTACCAGCCATGTTGGTGGCGATGGTGACAGCACCCTTCTGACCAGCATCGGCGATGATGGCAGCTTCACGAGCGTGGTTCTTAGCGTTCAAGACTTCATGTGGAATCTCTAACTTATTAAGAAGGTTATCGACGATTTCAGATTTTTCGACAGATGGAGTACCAATCAAGATTGGCTGACCCTTTTCATGTCTGACCTTAACTTCTTCAGCTAAAGCTTCATATTTGGCCTTTTCAGAACCGAAGATCAAATCTCTATCATCGATACGCTGGATTGGACGGTTGGTTGGGATGGTGATAACACGCATGTTATAAACCTTACGGAATTCTTCTTCCTCGGTCTTAGCAGTACCAGTCATACCGGCAAGTTTATCATATAAACGGAAGAAGTTCTGATAGGTGATGGTGGCAAGAGTAACAGTTTCTGGTTTGATTTCAACATGTTCCTTAGCCTGTAAGGCCTGCTGTAAACCATCAGAGTATTCTCTACCAGCCATGACACGACCGGTGAAACCATCGATCAATAAGATTTCGTTGTCACCAACCATGTACTCGATATCACGCTTCATGATGTAGTTGGCCTTTAAAGCCTGGGTGATACGGTGCGTCAAATCAGCCCATTGAGCATCATATAAGTTATCGATAGAGAACATTCTTTCAACAAGAGCGACACCCTTATCGGTTAAAGAAGCAACCTTCTTTTCAACATCGATGGTATAATCTCTATCTTTTCTCATCATCTTACAGACACGGTCCGCAGTGACATAGGAGGAAGCGGTGATGCCGCTACCACCAGAGATGATAAGAGGCGTTCTGGATTCATCGATCAAAATAGAGTCGGCTTCATCGACGATAGCGTAGTTCAAGCCGCGTAAAACTCTGTTCTGAACAGACTTAGCCATGTTATCTCTCAAGTAGTCGAAACCGACTTCAGAGTTAGTAGTATAAGTAATATCGCACTTATAGGCTTCCTGTTTCTGCTGCGTGGATTTTTCTCTTAAGTTGACACCAACGGTCAAACCTAAGAAACGATAAATGTTACCCATCCAGTCAGCGTCACGACTTGCTAAGTATTCGTTGACAGTGACGACATGGACACCTTTACCGGTTAAACCATTTAAGTAGACAGCCATAGTAGCGGTTAAGGTCTTACCTTCACCGGTTCTCATTTCGGCGACGTCACCTTCGTTTAAGACGGTGGAACCGAAAACCTGAACTGGGTATGGGAATTGGCCTAAGACACGTCTACCAGCTTCTCTGGCAGTAGCGAAAGCTTCAGGAAGAATATCATCGACGGTCTGACCATCGGCTAATTTCTTTCTGAGGTAAGGGGTCATCATCTTCAACTGATCATCAGTGAATTTGGAATAGGCCTCTTCGTACTGGAAAACCCTTTTTGCCTTCTTTTCAATCTTCTTGAAAGAACGGGCGTCGATACGGAATAATTTATCGAGAAAACTCATATTGTTCTCCTTCACTTGAGATTTGATAGCACACTGAGATTCCTACCTTTGGGTATCGAAAACCCTAAAGCGCAAAATCTCGCTTATAAAACTATATCATTTTTCAGCCAAAACACAAATATTTAAATATATATATTTAATAATACCTGCATATTTTTTGACTAAAACCATTATGAGATGCAGCCGTTTTCATTCTTTTCCTTTGTAACAACACTAAATAATTGTGTCAAAAAAATAAATATATTTTCTAAAACAAAGAAAAACTTTGCGTTGATACAAGCTGTTTTTTAAAATGATGTTAGATTCATGGAAGGAGCAAAAGGATTCTCATGAAGAAAGTATTACGTTCATTTGCAGCACTCGCTGTCACTGCTTTAACTTTAACTTCTTGTTTAAGCAAGACTACTTATGCGGAATTCAAAGAAAAAGCCGACGAAGCCTATAAGGTATTAGCAGAGTACACCACTGTCAAATTCTCTGGCAAGTATACATATTCTGGTGCCACTGTTGATATGACGGATGTCACCTTCACTCAGGTTGGTGCTAACGTCATCTATACACCAGCGGAAGGAACTTCCATTGCACAGGCTGCTTTAGGCACTTTCTTAGTGGAAAACACCGCCAACACTGTTGTTGAAAATTCTTCCTTAAATTACTATGTCGGTGGTGGTTTCAAAATCGAGAATACAGAAAACACCAAACAGTACACCGAGTGGAATGAGTATGGTTTGTTAACTGCCATCAGCAATGGCACAAATACCATCAAAGCCACTTGGTCTAAATAATCGTTGTTAACACTTATACCTTATATTGAGTTCATAGTTACATATCGATAGTAATTAAGCCTGTTTTTCAAGTATATTTAATACTTAAGCCAAGTTTTACTGACGAGTTTTGGTACAAAATTATATTTTTGTTTTGAAAGCAATAAATATTAGACAAAATTCTACAAAAAAGTTTGAATTAGGCTTTCATTCTTTCTACAATGATAAGTGATATACATAAAGAGAGACTTATGTCCTCTTATTGAACTATTCATGAAAGGGGTAAAAAAGAATTATCATGAAAAAAGTTTTCCGTAGTTTCGCCGCTTTAGCCGTTTCCGTTTTAACTTTAACTTCCTGCTTAAGCAAGACCACCTTCGCTGAATTCCAGACTGCCGCCAAAGAAGCCGCTAACAAAGAAGCCAACTACACCAAGGTTTCCTTCTCCGGTAAAATCAAGAGCTCTGGTATGACCATCGAAATGGATGGTGTTGGCTTCGAATTAAAGGATGATAAATGGACTGCCACTGATAAGACTGAAGCTGTCAATGGTGCTGTCGGTTTAGTTCTCATCGCTACAACTGTCTGGACTGTTGCTGTTACTGAAAACACTTCCTATAATTACTACATCGGTGGTGGTTTCAAGGTTGAAAACGCTGAAAACACTAAGGAATATGACGAATGGAATGAATATGGTTATTTGATCGCCACTTCCGACGGTACCAACACTCTCAAGGCCTCTTGGTCCAAGTAATCCAAGTTGATTTATCACTTCCTCGGTTCGTCCGAGGAAGTTTTTATTTTCTCTTTCTTACTAGAGGGGTACAATAAACATAATATGAACCACACAAAAGAATTTTTAAAAGAACATGCCGTTTATCAGATTTATCCAATTTCCTTCCAAGATAGCAACAACGATGGCAAAGGTGATTTGAAAGGTATCACATCCAAACTGGACTATCTTCACGACATCGGAATCAAGATCATCTGGTTATCGCCGATCTATTGTTCTCCGATGGTTGATTTTGGTTACGATATTTCGAACTACAAAGATATCAATCCTATCTTTGGTACAATGGCCGACTTTGATGAATTGATGGAAAAAGCAACTGAAAAAGGTATCAAAATTGTTATGGACCTTGTTGTCAATCATACCTCTGATCAACATGAATGGTTCAAACAAGCTTTAAAAGACAAGAATTCTCCTTATCGTGATTACTATATCTTCAAGCAAGGTAAGAAGAATAACAAAGGTAAATACGACTATCCCAACAATTGGGAAAGTAACTTCACCGGTTCTGCCTGGGAAGAAGTTCCTGATGAAGAAGGAATGTTCTACCTTCATATCTTTACCAAACAACAACCAGATTTAAACTGGCATAACCCACAGGTCTTAAAAGAAGTAGAAGATATCATCAACTTCTGGATGGATAAGGGTGTCTATGGCTTCCGTTGTGATGTCATCTCCGAAATCTATAAAGAGAGCTTTGCAGATGGTAATCCTCATCCTGGAGCAGGTGTACCAGTCGGTATTGAACATTATCTAGCTACAAAGGGAAATCACGACATTCTAAAAAGAATTCGTAAAGATGTCATTGATCCAAGAGGCGGTGTATTAATCGGTGAATGTGGTGGCCCTATCACTGTTGAAGATGGTAAAAAATTCATGGAAGATGAACTGGATACCTTCTTCCAATTTGCAACGACAAACGCCTATAGCAACCTCTTTTCCAAAACAGTCAGTCCAAAAAAGCTAAAGAAGATTTTAATCGAGTGGCAAGAAAACGTTCCCTGGTTAGGTAACTACTTAGAAAACCATGATCAGAGACGTGTCTTTGGAAAACATGTCAAAGGCAAAGATGAATTGTATGGTGCAAAGATGTTACTGACCTTGCTTTATACTCTAAAAGGTACACCATTCATCTATATGGGTCAGGAATTTGCTACGCATAACTACCCTGAACCGCTACCGCTAGAAGAATGTCAGGATATTGTCACCCAGAATGTATATAAGATGGCCAAAGGTTATCATTTACCAAAGGCTATAGCCTTAAAAATCGCTCATAAGTTTGGCCGTGATGATGAGAGAGCACCGATGGCATTTAACAGCAGAGAAGGATATGGTTTTTCCTCTCCTGGTGTCACGCCATGGCAGAAGTATAATCCATTAAGTAAGATCTATAATGCGGAAGATGCCTTAAAAGATCCAAATAGTGTCCTATCCTATTTCAAGAAGGTAAATGCCCTTCGTGAACTTTGTCCTGTTCTCACTTATGGTGATATCGACTTTAAGACTTATGACGATGGTCAAAGCGATGTCTTGATCTACACGAGAACTTATGAAGATCAAAAGATGCTTGTCATCTTAAATCTTTCGGATAAAAACAGAAGATTATCCGAGAAAATAAAAGAACTGAAGCTTTCGACTCCAGTTCTCAGCAATTACGATGGTGTAACTTATAAGCTTCGTCCTTATGAAGCGTTAGTCTTTTCTCTTTGATTTAGATAATCCAAGTAAGATGATTTGACCAATCAAGACGATACCAGAAGAGAGAACACTGATATAGGAACCAAATTCCAAATAGATATGCATCTCCTTACACTGGGCAAGTAAGATCATACCGGCAATCTCACATCCGACTTTCAAAACCGTCAATCCTAATCCTAAAGATAATGGCGTCTTTAGGATTTTTTCTTCCCCAAACATGCCAAATAAGCCCGTAGGAAGAAGAAGTCCACCAAGGATGAAGAAGTAATTGGTGAAGCCAATCGCGTTATAGATCGAAGAAGAAACAAGGTTGATGATGCCACAGAAGACATAGGTGGCTCCTGTTGCTAAGGAGCAGGCTTTTGAACATGCTTTGATACCAATCACGATATGTTCCATCAACATCATTGTTTTTTATCTTGTTCTGATATAGCAATAAACCATTATCATCTTTAAATGACCATTGAGCTACCTTTTGAACAAAAGCCTTTGAATAGATTTCATTGATAAGCTCTTTTGCATCTTTTTCAGTTTCATTCGCTACGATTTCTTTAACCCTTGCCATTATGGTAGAAAGGCTGTTATTCATATAATAATCAGTCTCAAAAAAAGAGAAAGTAA
>CACXYG010000070.1 GCA_902771745.1 uncultured Erysipelotrichaceae bacterium
GGTCTCTTCCTGGATTCTCTTAAAATCGGCAGTCGTAACTCTATTATCTAATCTGGCAAAGTAGTTGGTAAGGAAGTTGATCAAAGAGACTTCATCTTCGGTCTGGAAGGAGAGGAGAATATAGGAGTCTTCACCACCTTCCTTGAAGGAAGTGGAGACCAAAGTAGCTCTTAAATTGGTAAGATTATCCTTAAAGAAATCATTTTCTAAGACGATAGAACGCAACAAGATCTGATAGAAAGCGAAGGCTAAATCACCATATTTTTCATAGATATTGGCTCTCGCTGGCATCTTGATACCATAGGTGAGATAGGAGTGAGGAGAGGAGAGACTCTTCTTGGTGAATTCTTTATTCACTTCGGTGTAGATTTCATCATAAGTGAATGGTTGTTCTTCTAAGCTGGAGGCGTGAGGTTGTGGTAACTTCTTGACTTCCTCTAAGACTTTTTCAGGGGTATCATCGCTAGCGATGAACAAGACGACATTACTAGGAGTATAATAGGTCTCCTGATATTTCTTCAAAGCGGAAGCGTGGATACGGATGCCGTCCTCAAAGGAAGGAATGTATCCGTATTTGATCGGAGAGGAGAGATATAAGTTATCAAGACAACCGCGTTTAGAGACTTCCAAAGCATCCTTTTCTCTTTGCGAGGCAAGGATACGTTCCGTCTCCTTGAACGATTCAATATCTTTTTCCTCAAAGCATGGTTTGGCAACTCTGTTCATGACCTTCTTTAATGGTGTATAGAGATCACCTAAGGTGTTTAAGGAATAACGAACATAAGAATAATCTAGAGAAGAGGAGGCAAGAACACCATCTTTCTTCAAAGATTCCACTAAGGAATTGGATAAGACCATGTTCATCAGATAATAGGCTGAGCCAAAAGGAATCTTACTGGTAGAAATCTGCTGAGAATGTAAGAATCCACCCTGAGCGACATAAATAGTTGCACTCTTGAGCTTGGATTTACTCGGGATGAAGACAACGGTCATACCGTTATCTAAAACTTCTTCATAGAAAGGACAACCCAAATGTCCATAGTCGTGTTTAAGCATGGTCCTGCTCCTTTCTGACTAAGAGGAGATCTTCAACAACAATGGTGTTGATAAAGTCGCGATAACTCGCTCTTGATAAAACCGTCTCATGATCTTTTAAGGCGATATCTTTCATGAGCAATTCATCTTCAATCACCTTAGAAAAAGACATCTTCAAGGCGATTTCTTTCATCATATTTTCTCTGATAGCGGCATCATAAGATGGTGTCAAATCAAAAGAGATGCCCTCACCAACACTAAGTGGAAGCTGATGCAAAATAGAATCTAATCTTCCTTTGAACGTGGTGATGGATAACATAGTGTGACTATCATCAAGCATGGGATAAAGACTTTCTTTTTGAGATAGTCTTTCAAATAAGAAATCATACCAGCAAAAGCCGTCTCTAAGACGGTCTTTTCCTGTTTGGATTCCACCTTGGTATGTTCAAAGATGAACATCGCTGTCTCATCATCAAGATAATCTAACTTGATTTCATTGGTGGTAAAACTAGCCTTAGATAAGACTAAATCCTGCTGATAATCCGCCGTTAAGGATAAAGCGGATTTATCCATCGCACCAAAGTAGAAAGCATCACCTCTATTAAGAGCAGAGGCAGCCTTGGCTACCTTATCTAAATCCGCTTCCGTAACGGATTTGATCTTCTTTTCATCAAAACAAAGCGGAGCATAAGAAGCAGAGATCATCATCTTACCAACACTGAGAGAAGAACGAAGAGAAACGTAACTGTTAGCAAGGATTCTTTCCTTGCTGACAGCGATATTTTTCTCGCCTTTTTCATAACCTAGAGAAAAGACGTCATTCAAAATCTGTTCCCCATCCTTGTAAGGATTGCTGAAAAGATAATGAAGGGCAGAAGACTGACTCTGAGAAAGTCGACCTTCCAAGACATAACCATCTTCATAGAAATAACTACTGAATTTCAAAGACGCACCCGCTAACTGAGATAAAGACTTCTTTAACGAATACATCGGGAAATCATTCAACAACTGGGTGTATAAGACGATGGCTTCTTTGGATAACTCTGGTGAGAGGAAGACACGTCTTACTAAGACTCTTTCACCATATTCGCTGGTGAAAAAGGTGGTTTTGCTAGCCATTATTCAAAATCCTCCAAATGAGCAGCCGGACCTAAGATGAATTTACCATTTGGACCAAGACCGATAATACCTTCTGATTGTAAACGAGCTAAGAACTGATCCGCCTTTAATGAGGAGACCTGGAATGAACGCATGATACTGGTTTTGGAAGTGATGCCGGTATGCACGACAAAGTCGCGGATATCGGTATACAAATCACCATCCGGATTGCTGGTTTCTTCCTCTTCCTGTTCGACTTCTAAGTCGAGGAATTCAGGATCATAGTTTGGATCACCAGCTTTTTCTCTGACATATTCTAAGACCGTATTCATGTCGTGGTTGGAGATGAATGGAGACTGAGCACGGATCAAAGACTTCTTGCCAGGGCACTTGAAGAGCAAGTCACCCTTACCAAGAAGGGTTTCTGCACCATTTTCATCCAAGATGACGCGAGAGTCGATCTGGGAAGAACAAGATAAGCCGATACGGCATGGAACATTGGCTTTGATGATCATCGGAACTGTATCCTTACTTGGACGCTGGGTAGCGATGATGAGGTGGATACCACAAGCTCTGGCCTTTTGGGCGATACGAGTGACATAACGAGTAACTTCATTACCACCAGTCTGCATCAAATCAGCAAACTCGTCGATGACAGTGACGACATATGGCATGTTTTCATACTGGGATTCATGACCGTTGCGAAGATCGTTATAGTCACCGAGGTTAGCACAACGGCACTTACTCAACACCGCAAAACGACGGTCCATTTCATCGCAGAGTTTCTTCAACGCCAAGATGGCGCTTTCCGGTTTGGAGATGACAGGGCAGAAGAGATGAGATTCATCCGCATAACGGATAAATTCAACCTGCTTTGGATCAATCAACATCAATTTGACCTGGCTTGGATAGGTTCTCATAATGAGCGTCATGATCATCGAGTGAATCAAGACAGACTTACCAGAGCCGGTCGTACCAGCTACCAACATATGAGGCATCTTATCAAGTGGGAACGTGATAATTTCACCACCGATATCTTTACCGATAGGAAGAAGAAGTGGATGTTCTTTATCTGTCTCGATGAATTCGAACATGTCTTTAAAAGAAACTGCCATTGGGGCGATATTACCGACTTCAATACCAGAAGTCGAACGGCCCTGGACAACGGTTTCCACACGAACGGACATATCACCGTTTAAGGCACGCTGGAATTCACTCGTCAAGTTAGCAATCTTATCGGCCTTTTCACCATGTTCGGTCTCGACGTTGAAACGGGTGACGGAAGCACCGATGGTGAAAGTAGTGGCTTTGGCTTTGACTGCAAATTCATCAAAGACTTTGTTGATGATATTAGCTTTTTCCTGAGCGGACTCGGTGTTCTTTTCCATCTTGGCCGAGTCATCAATCTCTTCTAACAAGGTGTCGTTAGGAAGCTGATAGTAGTATTCCTTTGGAACATCGGAGACATACTTCATCAAGGAAGCGACTTTTTCTTCCTTGGCGCGCTTCTTGGCAAGTAAGGCATCGGCCTGAACCTGTTGTCTATGAGCAAAGTATTCACGTTCTTTCTGCTGCTCAATCTCTTCTTCCGTCAACGGCTTTTCTTCAACGACAGGAGCTGGCTCTTGCTTGACCTGGAAGGTTGGAGCAGGCGCGGCTACTGGTTTGCTCACCGGTGTATTGACCGCATATTCAGCAGGTCTCGTCTGTTTGACAGGAGTTGGTGCGGGAGCTGGTTCTTCTTGTGCCTTTGGATGCCAGGCACCGACGACATTATCCGAATAATCTTCGGCATCTTCCTGAACCGGAATCGATTGATCTTTGCTTAGAGCATTGGTGGAGAATTCCTGAGCTTTACGAGTCAGTTCATCATCCGCAATGGTATCTCTTAATGGCGTATAAGCAGACTGGAATGGATCATCATCCGTCGTCTGAATCTTGGTAGCAGTGAAAGCGGCATCTGGTTGATAACTTGGACGAGGCTGTTCGACAGTCTTTGACTGCTGAGCAGGAGTAAAGGCAGAAGCCGTAGGAGTAGAAACTGTTTTGAAATCGGATTCTTCCACCAATGGTTGTTCAGGAACTTTGGCTTGTTTTGGTTGCTTGGCTGGATGGAAATCTTCTTCCACCTTGGCCTGGGTCTCACCATAAGAATCAGCCATATTTGGGTTATAGACCGAACCATCAACAGGGGTAAAGGAACCCTGTTCCATACCAGCCCAATCATTGTTGAATGGAGCCGTGGCCGCTGGAGTAGGAGCTAAGTGAGAATTATCTTTGCTGTCTTCTTCCACTGGGATATCTTCCCCGTTGATCTTACGGGTGAGATATGGATTGTTCTTGCCTTTCTTTGGCTGATAAGGAGAAGAATAATCGACTCTGTTTCTTCGATCTTCCTTGATGGTACGAACCACACTTCTGATGGGACGGAAAAGAAGCAGAGCAACGCCGATGACTAAAACAAAGGAGAAGAAGATGGCATCACCGACAACATTCCAGACAGAGCCAAGAACGGTCAGCATGAATAAACCGAGATAACCGCCACCAAGACCAGCAAGAGATTCATAAGAATCAATCAACCATGGACTAGTAGCAAAAGCGACCATTCTATCACCATAAAAACTATTGAGGGAAGTAAACTCGACTTTGCCAGTAGATAAGGCAAAGGTAGAGAAAGAACCAAAGGCTAATACGCCTAAAGCAGTCAAAATCAGACCTGCCCAGATGATGCTTTGGCCTTTGAAGGGGAAGAGTTTACGAGAGATGACCATACGAATACCAAAAATGCCCATCATCAATAAGGCGAAGGGGTAGAACATACCAAACAAGAAGGCCAAACAGTACACGACAAAGGTACCAAACACGGTCTTACCGGTCGCACCGATGATCGCTAAAAACAATAAAATCAAACCAACACAGATATATACCCAGCCTCTGGTAGAACGAGGCGATGCTTTTTCGTAATTTTTTTGTTTCTTTTCTTTTTTGATTTTCATGGTATTAATTAAGAATTCCTCACGTTAAAAAGTATACCACAAGAGTAGGTTCTTTTTTCTTTTATAAAAGAAAAAGTTTCACCTAGAAAGCCCACGTTTCTCACATTTTGGAAAAACGTTAAATTCTACAAAAAAATTGATGAAACAGAAAATGGCGAAGTATAACGGCATACTTCGCCAAGATTGAAATTAAATTAACGATTGCAGTAGTCGATGAAACGTTTCACACCAGCAAAACCTTTTTCATCCTGCTTATAGACACCAGCACACTCCAAGACCTTTTTGAAGGTATAACCGACTTCACAATTAAAGATTTCATCAATGTTGTTTTGATCGATGACTGGGTATTTACCCTTGAAGGATTCTACCCAAGAAGCGTGTTTGGCTGTCACTTCATCCGCTAAGAGATCCTTATTGGCAAGTAAAGCATCCTTGACCCTCTGTAATTCAACTTTCAAACGGGATGGCAAGACCGCCAAACCCATAACTTCAATCAGACCGATATTCTCTTTCTTGATGTTCCATAACTCCTGATGTGGATGATAGACGCCAAGTGGATATTCATCAGTCGTGATGTTGTTACGAAGGGCTAAATCAAAAGCAAATTCTTCGCCAATCTTATGACAAATCGGAGAGATGGTATTATGTGGAACGCCATTCGTTTCAGCATAGATGAAACTTTCTTCATCACTATATCCTCTCCACTGATTCAAGATATGAAGCGCAAGAGATAACAGTTGCTCTTTGTTTTTGGACTGGATACGAATGACCGATAATGGCCACTTGAGATAACAGGCTTTGACTTCATCATAACCCTTAAAGGAGATATCAAAGACTTTATCAGCAGTGAGCATTGGGAAGAGGTAATTACCTCCTTGATAATGATCATGCGTCAGAATAGAACCACCGACAATCGGTAAATCCGCATTCGAGCCAAGAAGATAATGTGGGAACATTTCCACAAAGGCTAACAAGTGCTTCAAGGCGGGTTCATTGATGACCATCGGGATATGTTTGGCGTTAAAGACAATGCAGTGTTCGTTGAAATATGAATAAGGGGAATACTGTAAGAAGAAATCATCCCCGGCTAAGTTGATAGGAATGATACGGATGGTTTCTCTCGCTGGATGATTGACTCTGCCACGATAACCCTCATTTTCCTTGCAAAGCTGACATTTTGGATAGCTGGATTGCTTCATCAACTTGGCAGCAGCAATGGCTTTGGGATCCTTCTCTGGTTTGGAAAGGTTGATGGTGATATCAATAGCACCATATTCGGTATCAACCTTCCATCGCAAATCCTTCTTGATACGATAAGAGCGGACATAATCGGTATCTTTTGAAAACTGATAATACCAATTTGTCGCCTCTTTTGGGCTTTCTTGATAACGTTTGTTGAATTCATCAATGACCGTCTTTGGACGAGGGGTAAAGCAGTTCATGATTTTGGTATCAAACAAATCGCGATAGACGATAGAGTCTTCAATCAGTTTGTTTTCCACAGCAAAATCCAGTAATTCCTTCAATGTGGGCTCTAGTTCCACATCATGGAATTCTTCTTCTGGTTCCACATATTCATCTAAATTCAAGACATCCAATAAAAGGTTTGTAGAATAGACCTTTTCTTCTATACCAATAAGATTCTTTTCTAAAGCGTAGGTGACCATTTTCTTGATAGCGACATTGATATCCATTAGATGATTCTCCTTCCACCATCACCAACTTCTAACGTAGCAAACGCAGCCGTCAAACCAGTCTTGGAACGATATTCCTTGCCGACATTCTCTTTGAATGCTTCGACAAACTGATCCTGAACAATAGAGACAGTGTTGCCACCCCAGCCACCGCCAGTTTCACGAGAACCATAGACACCTTTTTGTCTGCGAGCGGCATCAACAAGAGTGTCGATTTCATAGCAGGTAGCATCATAGTCATAACGTAAAGAATCACCGGATTCATTAAGTAAACGACCAAACGTATCAATATCATTGAGCTTTAAAGCAGCAACCGCGTCTTTGGTACGCTGTTCTTCATAAACCGCATGCTTGGCTCTTAAACGACAGATATCATCCTTGATGACATCTTTATATTGTTCAAACTGTTCAGGCGTAAGTTCACATAAGTTGTTGATCTTACAAACGGTCTGTAAATCCTTTAAAGCAGTTTCGCATTCTCTTCTTCTGTCGTTGTAGTGAGAAGAAGTTAACGAATGAGGTTTGTTGGAATTGGTGACGATGATCTTACAGTTGCTTAAGACAAGAGGAACATAGTCATACTTCAAAGAAGCACAATCTAACAAGATTGCCTGGTCGACCTTACCCATAGCCGAAGCAAACTGGTCCATGATACCGCAGTTCATACCATTGAACTTGTTTTCGGATTCCTGACCAAGAAGAGCGATATCAATCGGCGAGACCTTGAAATCAAAGAAATCTTTCAACATGGTACCGATGACCACTTCCATGGCTGCCGAAGAAGAAAGACCAGAACCAGGGATATTACCCCAGACAAAAACGTCTAAACCACAGTTGATTTCCATACCGTGTTGCTTGAAAGCCCAGATGACTCCCTTGGGGTAGTTTATCCAACCATCTTTTTTCTTGAAGACCAAGTCATCAAGTGAAGATTCCATAATACCGCCCTTACGATAATTGTGAGAATAGAATCTTAATTTACGATCATTTCTTTTACGAGCGATGGCATAATTACCGACCGTTAAGGCACAGGGAAACACGTGTCCACCATTGTAATCGATGTGTTCACCGATCATGTTGACACGACCTGGAGCAAAAAACGCTCTGATGTCGCCACCGTCGCCAAAAATCTTCGTAAATAAGTTTGCCATTTGAATAAGAGTCATAAGAAAAACACCTCTTCCTTTTCGAAACAAATTCATTATATGCTTTCTTTCTCAACTTTAAAATCTCTTGACATAAGTAATTCGAATTTTGACAAAAATTGTTCCAATTTGACAAGGAAAAATTTCATTCCGCGCACATTTAATAACAAAAGTATTAAGTTTCATATTAAATGCGAATAACTTATAGCAGAACAATGTAGGTGGCATACCTTCCTGTCTCATGAGACAGGAAGGTGGCAATTTGTGCCTGACCACCTTTTTTTGGTATCCTTTTCTCAGCGGTCTTCCCTTCTTGAAAGGAGGACAGAGAATGAAGGAAGAAAAGAAGGAAAGACAACCATTCCACCAAATAGGTCACAACCAACGGACAAGCATTCTGGCAATGCTTGAAATGGGATGCTCCGTACAGGAAATCGCCAAGAGACTTCATAGGCACCCA
>CACXYG010000071.1 GCA_902771745.1 uncultured Erysipelotrichaceae bacterium
GGAATACCAAGAACATGGATGTACGTCTAAATAATTATCACTTCGACTTGCAATTCAGGGAAAATATACGCAAAAACAGTGTCTTTTTGAACTTTCTTAAAAACATATTAAACAATCATAGATGAGACGTTTTCAGAAATAGAAAAGCAATCATGACAAGTTTTGAAAAACAAACCTGGAAACGAATAAATATAAATCGACATAACTATCAAGTCATGTTTCAAACCGAAAATCACAGAAAACCGGGCATAAAAAAATCCCGTTTACACGGGCATTTTTGCTAAAATGGCGGAGTGAGAGGGACTTGAACCCTCGCTCGGATTGCTCCGACTAAGTCCTTAGCAGGGACTCCTCTTCACCAACTTGAGTATCACTCCAAGAAATTAGCCTTATTATTATGCTGTTTTTCGCAAGAATAGTCAAGATTTAATATTAAACGAGATTAAAAGGAACGAGCCGAAGCCCGTTCCTTTAATCATTGCTTAAGCAGCAGTAACGCTGAAAAAGTCGATAGAGGTGATGTAACCACGTTTATTGAAGATAAATTCGATAGAAGTGGCAGCTTCATCAAGATTGTAAGTCAGTTCAACACTCTCAGTGCCTGGGGTCTGTTCTTTACCACCAACGCTTAACTTATCAGTGGCTTTCCAGCCAACGGCAGTCACAACAACTTTAGAAACAGCAACAGATGTCGTAACAGTGAACTTACCTACAGCAGAAGAGGTACCAAACTTCATACCCTTAGCTTCATTACCGTCATATCCAGCATAAACATTAGACTGAGAAGAAATATTAGTAACAATATTTGTTAAACCTTCAGTTGTAGTATCCGCACAGGTTTCAAATAGAGTTTTAATACCAGCAGCATCCAATTTAGAAGTAGAACCATTGCTTGCAAAATTGTAAGATGCAAGATGAGTTTCAGTAACAGAAGCACTGGTCGTTTCGAAGCTAATAGTAGTATCACCTTCAACAACAAAGGAATAGATGCCTTCAGCAGCAGTGATTTCCTTATTGTTGACTAAAACCTTATTTAAGGTATAGCCTTCCTTGGCAACAGCAGTGAAGGAAACAGTAGTGTCATTGGCGGCAGTAGCAGCAACTTCACTAACAGTGACATTAGCGGAAGAAGTAGCATCAACAGTGATAGCAGATGTACCAGCAATTCTGGAAAGAACCTTTGGAGTCTTGAAGTCATCAGTGGCTTTGGAGTTAAAAGAAATTTGGAAAGTTCCATTCTGATTCTTAAGATAACCGGCAAGAACAACAGTATCGTTCTGAGCAATCTTAGTGACATCAGTATCAAAGTCACCAGAATAGAAGGTGCCTGTCTTGGTAGAATCAGCTGGATCAACAAAATTAAACGTATAGCTCTTATAAGAGGAATTGTAGGTAGGAACAGAGGAAATCTTAGCAGAGACATAAACAACCTTAGTAGACCAATTATTAGCTTCTGGAACAATAGTAGCACCTAAGGTGTTCAATTCAGTAACGCTTAATGGATCAGCTTCGGTACCATAATCTAAAGCGGCTTCAACAGTAACGGTACAAGAAGCAGTTAAAGTGCCAGCAGTAGCAGTGATAACAGTAGTACCAGCAGAAACAGGGGTGACAACACCATCAGCAACAGTGGCGACAGTGGTGACAGAAGAAACCCAAGTGACAGAATCTAAAGTAGCGTTAGCTGGAGTAGTGGTGATATCTAACTTTAGAGTTTCACCCAAAGGAATGGTAGCAGTTTCTGGTAAAGAGATAGCAGTAGCGGCGACGATTTCCTTTTCTTTGACAAGAGTGATAGAACCACCAGCAGCCATCTGAAGAGAAGTACTGCCATCTTTGACATACTTATTTAAAATACCAGTAACTTTAATCTGAGCACCAACTTCTAATTTAGTAACATCAACACCATCAGCAGGTTCACCTCTGTAGATACTTAAAATCTTGGTGGTATCCGTTTCACCAGCGGCGTCAGCAATCTTAAGACTCATATTGCCATATTTAGTGGTATAAGCTTCAGTAATTTCAACAATATAACCAGTGACAGCATACTTGTCAGTAGACTTGCCGCCATCTTCTAAAGCGTTGCAAGCAGTTAAAGCTTCAGCAACAGTAGCTTCAGTAGCAGCCTTTTCAGTTTCACCCGCTTCTAAGACAACGATTGTAGAAATCGTGGAAGTTTCATAAGCATAGTTAGTGGAGGTAGTGGACTTGTAATACTTGATGGTACAAGTGACTCTGACTTTCGCACCAGGAGTGCACTTAGCCTGTTCAGCAGCATCCGTTAAAGTCTTCTTGAAGCTATAGACCTGGAACATGGTGGCTGGATCAATAGTCTGACTTTCAGTGACATCAGTATCAACCAAATAGAGAGAAGTACCATCGTTGTTGGCGACATAACCAGTGATAACGTAGATATCAGTAGAAGAAGTGTTTTCGTCTAAAGCCTTACAAGCAGCAATGGCTCCAGCAACATTAACTTCATGAGTTTCAACAACAACCTTTTCACCAGTACAAGAGACTAAGTAACCGGTGCTATTTTCATAGACATTGCCATTATAAGCATAGAAGTTGCAATAAACAGTAGCAGTACCGCCAACCCAGATATCATCATTGGTGACATCAGCGCCAGCTTCACCCTTCTTAACGCGATAAGCTAAGAACTGTTCGGTCTTGCCTGCGGCTGGAGTTAAATAGAAAGAGACGTTACCATAACTAGATGGAGCATCTCTGAAGGATTTGACAACACCCTGGACGAAGTACTTGTCAGTGGCCTTGGAGGAGTCGGAACCGACAGCCTTAGCAACCTTAACAGCGTCTTCGTTATCAAGTGGGTCTTCTTCGGTACCAGCGTGAACAGTCTGGTATTTTTCAATAGCAGTTAAAGTGCCGGCAACAGTGATTTCAACAGTATCAGTGATCGTACCAGCAGCAACAGTGATAGTAGCAGTACCAGCACCAACAGCAGATAAGGTTAAACCAGAAGCGGAAACAACAGTAGCATCAGAAGAAGTGACGGTGAGTTTGCCCTGATTGATCAAAGCAGTGATATTGCTGGTTGGAGTGACAGAAAGTTCAATCTTTCTAGTCTGATCACCAGCGTGCCATTCAGCCTTTAAGGCATCTTTATTGGTAATAGAGACAGCAGTAATAGCATCAGAAGCAGAGGAAGTACCAGCGTCAGAAGAAGCAACGGAAGAAGTTTCAGCAACGGAAGAAGAAGTAGTAGTAGTAGAAGAAGTGACAGAAGATTCACCACCACCGCAAGAAGCCATGGTAGCTAAGGCTAATAAACTAACTAAACCGGATAAGAATTTCTTTTTCATAGCAACCTCCTTTAATTGCAATTAGTTTTTTATGAAAAATTCCTGCTCAAACAACACGACTCGACATTATTGATGGAACGCATCATCCTGAATCAACTTGAGTAACTTTTCGTACTTGATACGATTATATAAACCCATAGCTGTGAGGGTAATACCAACAATCACTAAGACACCACCGACAGCGAAGAAAGCGATGGAAACGAAGAACTCCGGACAGGTGGTGACGAGTTCGAAGTTGTTACTTGGCTTCTTGGCCAAGAAGAAGAAAATGACGGCGAGGATCAGAAGGATGAGACCGATACCATTGCAGGACATGCCGTTAGCGAAGAAGTTTCTTCCGCGCTGAATTTCAGCATGAGAAGCGGCGGCAAGAGTCTTGATTTCCTGATCTGAGACATCTCTATGAATGAGATGTCCACAGCGGGGACAAACGTATTCAACCGTCGTATTTTCATCAATTTCACCTTCATGAAGAGCCTGTGAGAGTTTCTTGGACTCTAACTTTTCTTCATCAATTTCTTTTCCACAATGCGTACAATACATTAGGCTGCTACCTCAACAAGATCAGTCTTGTCACGTAAGACAACCTGATAATAAATCTTACCGGATGTTTCGTGGAAAGAGTAGACACCTTTGAGGTTATAAGTCTTACCGACAAAATCCTCGGCCTTTAAGATGTTATTGGCATCATCCTTGTAGAAGAATGGGATATAGATACCAAATGGTAACTGATTACCACTGGAGTCCTTGACGTAAAGTGTGACGTAGTTATCATCAGAAGTATAGCCTCTGGTGACAGTGACCGTATCAGTCAAAGTGACTGGAGAATATAAGGCAGCATAATTGTCATTGGTCAATTCACCCGTAGACATCGAGAATTCATATAAGACATAATCTTCGATGTTTTCGCTGGCAGAAAGAATGACTCTAGCAGCTTTTTCATCATCTTCAGGGAAGCGGATGAAGGAAGCGTCTGTAATCTGGAAGCCGAAGGTATCACTGTTGACAGCCGTACCGCAGACAGATAAGTAAGTGCCGACGGTAGTGAACTTTGAAGCGGTGGCACCCATACCAGTGAAGATATTGATACCAGCGTATTCGCCCTTTTCCTTGGTGTAAGGGTTGACAGCAGAGCCATCGCCACCCTGTTCCTCGGTGAAGAACTGCTGTAAGTATAAGGTGTTATTGGCATAACCAGTAACCGTACCATAAACTCTGACGTTCTTGTTGGCATAAGCGTTGACATAAGTGGTGTCCGCTAAATGCTTTTCCACTTCATGTTTGATATCAAGAAGTGAGACATCTTCAT
Source organism: uncultured Erysipelotrichaceae bacterium (assembly GCA_902771745.1). GTDB lineage: Bacteria > Bacillota_I > Bacilli_A > RFN20 > CAG-288 > Enterosoma. The sequence continues at coordinate 4,633 of CACXYG010000071.1, forward strand.
AATCGCCATGGTTGGTCCAACCATCTGGCTGACCGGAGAAGAGGTTGAGTTTTTCGGCTCTGGCCTGCGCTTCAGCGGCGTAGAAGATATCCGCAAGACGTGGCATATCACCGACGTTCTTGGCCCAGGAATAACCTTCCTGAACAACCCAGAGATTCAACAAAACAAGTTCATTAAATGGGGCGTTCTTCTTGGTCGTGTTGATCCAGATGAGAGAGAGATAACGAGAACCAGTAGAGTCTGGTTCAGGTGCGGAATAAGTGTCAAATGGACCAGAGACAACAATGGTGCCATTTTCGCTTGCTTCCATTAATTTTGCCTTTGTGAATTCACTGGCGGCGTGACCATATTCTTCAATAGCACCGGTAGATTCTGGTGTATCGATACCATAGAAACGACTCTTGATTTTTTCGGTGTTGCCGCTCGTTTGTTTAAAGTGAGCAGTATCACCATCAATGGCCGTTACCAGTTCGACTTGACCGATACCATCGGTGTAGAAGTCTTTACCCTGATAATCCATCAGAAGCTTAGCATCCGCGGAGTTGACATAGTCAACATGTTCAACAGAGCTAGTCTCTTGCTCGGATGACTGAGTCGAAGAGGTCTCGGTAACAGAGGATGTTTCCTCTGCGACAGAAGAAGTCCGACCGCATCCTGTGAGAAGTAACAGGGCTAAAAGTGAAGTAAATAATTTTTTCTTCATGATTAGCCTCCTAATAACTACATAGCTTTCTTGGTTTCTGTGACAGCATCCGCAAAGGCCGTTTCAACAGTTGCATCATCCTTGAAGACTCTGGTGAGGATAGAGCCAACAGCATCACGAGCCTTAGAGGAACCTTTGAAGCATGGGGTGTTAAGATAGTGACCATCGATCTGGTTGATGACGATATCAGCAACCTTTGGAACAAATTCACCCTCTTCACCTTCCTCAAGGTAGTTCTGGAAGAGGTTCGTTTCGTAAGCGGACTTACGAACTGGAATATAACCTTCAGAACCGTTGACGCAAAGATAAGCGTTGACAGAAGCGGAAGTGAGATACTTCAAGAACTTATAAGCGTATTTGGCTTTTTCACCAGTTGGATCATCATGTTTCAAGACGGCCATAGAGACGCCCTGAGAAACATATAATGGGTTGTTGTTGTCAGCTGGAACTTTGCAGACACCAACGGTGAACTGACCACCGGTTGGGTTCTGATAACCGGAACCGCCAGAGGAACCGATATCGAAGAGAGTTCTCTCTTCTTTGAACCAGGCGGAACCATATTCTTTTTCAACACCCTTGGTGGTGATTAAACCAGCATCATAATTCGCCTTTAAGGTGGTGACAAAGGCCTTGTTTTCTGCAGTGTTGAAGTCCACAGAACCTTTACCATTATCATCGATGGAAAGATATGGATAGTTGTTCTGATACATCTTGGAAATCATCAAGTTGGCATCAGAATCATAGAAGGCTGGAACTTCGATATTGTTGCCTGGATGATCTTCATGATTCTTCATGTAGGTCTTGACGAAGGACAAGAAGTTCATGAACTGAGTCCAGGTCATGGTGTTGAGGAAGGCTTCCTTCTTAGAAGAAGTGGAGAGCGTTTCATCAAACATTGGTAAGTATTCGAAGACAAGTTCCTTGTTATAGAACATGATTTCGGAAGACTTCATGACAGGGAAAGAGTAAACACCTTCTCTCTTATAAGCCGTACCTTCATCATAGAAACCTTTGACGACATCATCCTTACCGGCATCGCCGATATAGGATTCTTTGCCAAGACCGATGGTTTCATCATCGATGTATGGTTCAAGGTTGACAACATACTTGCCAGTTTCAGTACCTTCCGCCTCAAGATATTCGGCGACATGGTCTGGATAAGCGACGGTCAAGTTTGGATAGTTGTTGGTAGCAAAACCTTTGTTGATTTTTTCTAAGACATCGTCATAGCTGCCCTGATAGGAGGCGGCGATGTCGATCTTCTTGCCTTCGTTTTCTAAGACAAGCTGTTCAAACTGAGTGGCATATTTCTCATAGACTTCGGTTAAACCTTTACCCGAGGTATGCCAGAATTCGATTTCAAGTGTATCGCCAGAAACGGTGCTTGTTTCACCAGCGGAAGTGTTGGTGGCGCTGCTGGTGGTAGAGCCACCACAAGCAGTCAAAGCGAGCATTGGGATAACACTGAATAATGTTAATGCTTTCTTAAATTTCATAATTATTGAGCTTTCTTAGCCTCAGTATAAGCGTTGTTCAAGATAACAAGAGCGCCAGCTTTATCAAGGCTAGTTGCCTTTAAGGCCTGGGTGATAGTGGCACCGACAGCAGTTCTGGAGGTAGAAGAACCCAAGAAGGCTGGAGAGGTGAACAAGGAATTCTGCGTCTTATCCGTGGCAGCATATTCTGCATTTCTAGCAGTCAAGCTTTCCAAAGTGTTGTCATCTAAATCTTCA
>CACXYG010000072.1 GCA_902771745.1 uncultured Erysipelotrichaceae bacterium
ATAGAAGGATGAGACATCCATGATGGCATCAAGGAAGTAGGTAAAGACGATGATATATAGTCTTAGTCGACCGGCAAGTATGGCGTTAGATGTAGAGACACCCTCGCTTTCGGTGATAAAAACCTTTAATAGTGGATCAGAAGCAAAAAAGACGATGATAGAGCAGACAAAGCAGGCAATTTCTGCCCAGATCAAAGAATACCAGAAGATCTTCTTGATGTTCTCTTTCTTGTTGGCACCATAGTTTTGACTAGCAAAACTTGTAGCAGCGGTAGCAAAGGCTTCAACAAAGGCGTAGACATAACCTTCAATCGTAGAAGAGGCGGCATTACCAGCGACGACTTCATTGACGCTGATCGGTACGTTATTGATTACTTCACTTGTAAGACTATATAAAGAAGACTGAATTAAGACACCAGGAATATAGAAGCCAAGACCCTGAATACCAGAAGGAAGACCGATACGGATGATGGACTTTAAGGAAACAGAGTCCATCTTCATATCTCTAAGATGAAGGGAGACATAGCCTTTCTTGTTGAGGAATAACCATAAGACGACAAGAAAAGCGGAGACAGCTTCACTAAGCACGGTTGCCCAGGCAACACCAAGAACATCACCTTTTAAGACGATGACAAAAAGTAAATCAAAGCCGACGTTCGCAATACCGGTGATGATCAAGATATAAAGTGGTGTTTTGGAATCTCCTAAGGCTCTTAGAATCTGGGAGCCATAGTTGTAGATCATCAAAAATGGTAGACCAAAGAAGTAGACCTGGAGATAGAGGGTGGCTTTCTCAAGAATATCGACTGGGGTACCCATCCATTTAAGAAGAGTCGGAGAGACAAAATATCCGATGATACCGATAAAGACACCTGTGATCAGACTTAAGACCATCGAAGTGTGAAGACACTTGGAGGCTCTTAATTTATCATTGGCGCCTTTAGCATTGGCCATGACGACATTCGCACCCATGGAAAAAGAGACAAAAAAGACGATGACGAGATTGATCAAAGCGGTGTTAGAACCAACCGCAGACATGGAATTAGCACCACCACCAAATTGGGCGACCGTGTAAAGATCAACGGTCGAATAAAGCAGTTGAAGAATGGTGGTAATGGCCATAGGAAGAGCAAAAAGAGGTAGCTTCCAAAAGAGATTTCCGCTGGTTAAATCCATTTCACCAAAAGGGTGTTTGGCCATTGGTTTGATACGTGTGTTTTTCATAGAACAACAATATTATGATGATTTACTTCAAAAAACGATATCAAATGTTTTTAAAAAGCGGTTCCACTATCACTTCATCAAGGTAAAGAGAAAACATGGTAACTGAAATTACCTAATAGATGATATAGATTAAATGACTTTGAAATCTAATAAAAAGATAGGTTAACAACTTTATAATAAAAACTAGGCGTGTTTTCACGCCTAGCAATATTACTCTTTCGTCTCTTCGGCCTTTTTCTCGATCTTTCGATTGGCAAAAATCATCAGATAGCCAACGACATAACCACCGGTGATTGCAAAGTCAAAGAAGAGGCTGATCCAAGTGTGAACTTGGGATGGGTCGATGATCAGAGATATGATTTCTGCAACTAAGGATATCGCTGAAAGGATCACCATGACGGTCAAACCGACTCTGCGATCTTTTCTGCCGACGTAGAAGGCGATTGCAAAACCGCCCGCTAGGAAGTTGATGACAGAAGCGATGAGATAGGAAGTGAGGAGGATAACTGTTGATAAGATATCTCCTTCAGCTGTAAAGAGTGTGGAAATATTGACAAGAAGGCTACCAAAGCCAGCTGCAATCATCGCCGAACCGGTGATCAGTAACAAGCGATAACCGACCTTCTTTAAAATGGTTTCGTTTACCCATTTTTTGAGCATTTCAGCTTTCGTTTCTTCGCATAAGACATTGTTCTGATCATCAAAAAAAGTGATCTTGGATATCTTGTTTCTGATTCGTATATCCAGCTCGACTTTCTCACTGGGTTGTAAGAAGGCGAGACCAACGGCTTCCCAGATGAAGACTGTACCAAGAATGTCGATGACTTCGACAATCAGGTCACGATAGTTGCCATCAAACCAGTTGTTGACTTCCCCAACTCCCATAAAGAGAAGAACCAGAATACCGATGACGGTCATCACGATGGCTAAAAAGAAGTTACGATTTTTCTCTTTAAAACCAGAATAGTGATTCAATTCCATGGAATCATTTAATGCGTTCATCAATATTTTAGGATCATAGGATTGATAATCCTTGATTCTAAATTCAAAGATCGCATGATAATCCGGTGGTATCATCTTCAAGAATTTGCCCATCTCTTCAATCAAGTTGTGATGGATGATGGGATAACTGAAATCCGGTTGAATATGAGGCATCAATAAATCAGAGGTCGTATCATACGACAACTGAAAAGTCACTTCCTTGGTCTGGAAGTTGACAGGATAATATTTATCTAACAGTTGTAACTGGCGAGAATTTTTTAAATCGTTATTGTCTTTCATAGGTATTCCTTATACTGGAATATTCTAACAACTTTAAAAAAGCCTTACAACCTCAAGTTGTAAGGCAAATATAGATTTATTCTTCGTAGTATTCGGCCATAGTGGAATAGAAGATATCACCATAATAAGGAGAAGTAACTCTTCTACCGATCTTCATGACACGAATTTTCTTACCCGTCTTGGTCTGCGCTCTGAAGACAATATGACCGATCTTGGTCAACGGATTATATCCGACCTGGTCTTCAATCTGACTTAAGATAAAATCACGATCCTCAGCACAGATGAGATTGGCAAAATTGCCGGAACAATAATTCAAGAAGTCAGCCAAATCCTTACATTCAAAGAGATGGATGATGAAGTCATTGGCATAGAGAATCTGACCTGGTCTTTCACATTTATAAATTAAGATGGCAGATGGAATATTGCTTGCAATATCCTTGAAAGCAAATCCTAATTTAGTACGAAGACTTAAATTATCATCTTTTAGATATCTCTCACAGTGATTCTTGCCTTTCAACTTAGCAGCATATAAAGCGGAGTCGGCAGCAGAATTCAGTTTATGAAGCGTGTTGCCATCTTCTGGATACTGGGCGTAACCCATAGAGATGGTGAAGGAATAACGTTGACCTTCATAGAAGAAGGACTGGTCCAACTTCGAGAACTGTTCGATCAAAGGAAGAGATTCTTCAATGGTGGTGTTTTCTAGTAAGACACAGAATTCATCGCCACCGGTACGACCATAGCAGCACTTGTTGTTGAAGAACTTGGCGATATTCTTGGCTAACTGCTGTAAGGTTTTGTCACCGACATTATGTCCGTATAAGTCATTGACGAACTTGAAGTCATCGATATCTAAGACGACACCGACACAGTTTTCTTGTTTATGAGACTTCATGTAGCGTTCGACATTTTCCAAATAACCACCACGGTTATAGATACCGGTCAGGGAATCTAAATGGGAGAGGTTATGAAGATGAACCATGGAGTTATGAAGATTGATTCTCATACTTAAGAAGAAGGATAAGGTTGGGAAGAGACCCTTTAAGTCATACTCATCATTGAGTTCATAGTTATCTGCGCCAAGATAGGCGATCAAATTGCCAACGTTATCTTTTAACGGCAGACCAAAGGTCTTATGGATATCTAATTTCTTTAATTCATGTGGATCGATACCGTAATTCTCTTTCAAACCATCGATATCCGTGATTTCCAAATATCCCTCACTGTTGACGGGAATCATATTCCATTCATGAATGGTCGTATCAAATTTGCGGCCGACAAGATATTTCTTGTTGGAATCTACACCGATCTTACAGACTTCCACCAGGGTATCGATGGTGTTTTCATGGATTTCATAAAGGAAAATACGTTCTGAACGGAACACCGGAACTAAGGATTCCAAAACATATTGAATGGCATTTTCATGCGATTGATTATTGGATAAGGCCTTTGAGATACTCAATAAGAGGTTGGCCGTCTTGTTCTTATGTTCTAAAGCGACAATCTCTTTTGTCTCCGTATCGATGTTGAAGAAGGAGTAGACGAAATAACCATATAATTTATCGACAGGGGAAATGATATAGGTGACATGGCACTTGGCAATTGGGTCATAAAACTTGTCGTGAATGGTTTCTCTTAAGATAGCAGCCTGGTAGGCTTGAGTAAACCAGCGGCCAGACGTGTTAGAGCCAAAGAAGGAATTGAATGTCTGAGTAGAGAAAAACTCACGGGATTTATGAGCCCAGTCACAATACTTTTGGTTGACATAGATATACTTGGAATCTATGACACTCTCCTTGTCTTCCGATAAGATTACTTTAAAAACGCCAAACGCTAAAGCTGAGGAGTCGATGAAGGTGGGAATGTGGTTGAGTATTTCTTCCTCAGATAAATCGACGATGACATCTTCTTGATTCAATGTTTCCTGTTGCATAAGACTAAGAGTATTATACGTTATTAGAACACATAAAGTACAACTATTTTTTTACACTTGTTTCATAAATGGGACGTATTGATGAGAATGTCTACTGCTGTCTTATAAAAAACAAATCGTTTGTAACACCAGATATTACAGAATACCGAATTGTGACCTTTCCTCTATATTTTGAAAGAAACTTCTATATGAAAGTTTATAAAATGTTGTACAATGGTTTTATAAACACAAAAGGAAGGGCAATCTCATGAGCAATATTTGTATTTCCAGTGATTCTACCTCTGATTTGACCAAGAAAATCTTACAAGAAAGACACATTCCGATCATTCCTCTCCATGTTTTATTAGGGAAAGATGAATATTCCGATGGTGTGGATATCACACCAGCGAATATCTTTGCCTTTGTCAAAGAAAACAACATCTTACCAAAGACGAGTGCAACCTCGGTCTTTGAATTCCATCAGTATTTTGAAAATTTATTGAAAGAATATGACTATGTCATTCATTTTGATATCAGCAGTGAAATCTCTTCTACCTATCAAAACGGTTGTCTAGCTGCGGAGGAATTCAACGGTCGCGTCAAAGTCATCGACTCGAGAAATCTCTCTACCGGTATCGGTGCTTTGGTCTTGAAGGCTTGCGATATGAGAGATGAAGGCAAATCTTTTGAAGAGATCTGTGCCTGGGCGGAGAAGAAGAGATTTGAAGTTCAGACTTCCTTTGTCGTCGACACGGTCGACTATCTCCATAAAGGTGGCAGATGTTCTTCGGCTGCTTTATTGGCTACCAGATTATTTGGTATTCATCCATCCATCGATATGAGAGATGGGAAACTCATCGCGGATGAGAAGTATCGTGGCTCTTTAAAGAAGTGCATTGAGAAATATGTTCTCAAGCTCAAAGTGAAATATCCAAAGTATGATAAGACGAGATGCTTCATCACTCATTCTTCCTGCAGTGATGAGATTGTTAATGACATCGTCGAGCTTGTGAAAAACAACTTCGAATTTGAAGAAATCATCCCGACGTTTGCTGGTAGTGTCATCACTTCGCATTGCGGACAGGGTACGCTTGGTGTTCTCTTCTTGAAAGAAGAATAAAACAACTATCTCATAATAACAAATAGCATGTTCGATAAAACGGAACATGCTATTTTCTATTGGTATCTAGAAGTGCGATAACGAACGATAAGTTTTAAATAGTTCGATAAAATAGGCTAAAAGTCAAACAAAAGTGGTATAATCGAACCGTTTAGGAGATATCTATCAAATGAAGAAAAAAGTACCACTTATACTGACAACATTATTATTGACCCTACCCTCTTGTGGCTTAGATGTCGATTCAAGTGACAAGAAAATGGTAGTCACAGATTTTAAAGGACGAGAAGTCTCTTTAAAAAGTGATATTGAGAAAGTCTGTATCTCTTTTAATATCGAAGAATATCTAGCCATCGGTGGAAACTCCGCCATGTCTAAGGTCGTCGGTTGGTCTCATAAGTACTGGGTCAACAGAAGAGAAGATGCCCTGGCTGCTTATAGCAAAGTCTTTCCGAAGTTTATGGAAGTTGATGATATTGGTTATAACGACACCATCTCTGTAGAAAAGATCATCTCCTTACAACCCGATGTCGTCTTGATGTCCGCTAGTGTCAACTACTCCTATATGGAAGATAAACTTCCACTACTAGATGCTGCTAATATCCCTGTCGTCTTTTTTGACTATCATGTTGATACCAAGGAGAGCATCCGTAAAAGCAATGAGATTCTAGGTAAAGTTCTACATCAGGAAGAACGTGCTAAAGAGATCTCTGACTTCTATGATGCGAAAGTCGATGCGGTCTTTGATGCCGTCAAAGATATCAAAGAGGAAGATAGACCCAATGTCTATATGGAATTCTCCAAAGGTAAAGATGAATACGGCAACACCTGGTCTAAGAAAATGTGGGGATCCCTGATTGGTCAATGTGGTGGGAAAAACGTCGCTTATGATGTCTCGGATGCTAATTCTGTCGACTTAGCCAAGGAAGCCATCATCGCCAATAACCCAGATGTCATCATCTTCACCGGCGCGCTTCAAAACGGTCTGACTGGCAATATTGTCTTAGGTTATAACCAGGATGAAGAAAAAGCCAAAGAGATGTTAGCTACCTATCTAGAAAGAGAAGAGTGGCAGTCTTTAAACGCTGTCAAGAACAGAGCGTTATCGGCTGTCTATCATGACTTATCCAGACATGTCTTTGATTTTGCCGGTGTTGAATTCCTAGCCAAACAGATTCAACCATCTCTTTTTACCACTCTTGATCCATATAAGGATTTACAAGAATTCTTTACCAAATTTATGCCTTTCTCCCTAGAAGGCTGTTTCATGGTCACACTTTAATATGGATAATTCTTTTGTCAGTCAGTTTAAAAAGAACAACTTAAGAAAGATCATCATCCTGGTATCCTTAGTGGTCCTGATCCTGATCTCCTTTATCGTGGATTTATTTACTGGGGCTGCTAATTTATCCTTTATCGATACCTTAAAGGCTTTATTTGCCCCTAGCAGTGTAGAACAATCTACTTTGATCATCATTCGCAATCTGCGATTGCCGATCTCCTTAATGGCGATCATGATCGGTCTATCGCTG
>CACXYG010000073.1 GCA_902771745.1 uncultured Erysipelotrichaceae bacterium
AGAATAGAATACCACGTATCAGGGTGCGGAACCTATTGGGCTAGCCCAATAGGTTCTTTCTGTCATTGATAATTATCACTTCAGTTTACAATTAAGGATGAAATAAAAGAGGACTGTTATCTTATTTTTTCTTCTGATCATAGCAAAGCCTATACCGTCAAAAACCAAGGAAATCTATATTCCAGCAATGATAATGCCACTTTGTGGCAACACTATGCTGGATATCCGATATTGACCGTTTTATTTCTCCAGCAAAGATTAGCCTACCAGGAAGAATTTCTTCCCTATTTCAAAGATATTCCATGGAAGAGTCTAAACAGCAAATACAAGAACGATTATGAAAAGTCTCTTCAAGAAGCCTTCCAGTCTCTTGAAAAAGAAACCATCGAGAACATCAACAAGTCTTGTCAGAATATACTAGAAGAACTCTCTTCACTTTCTCTGACCATCAAAGGAAATCGTGTTCCTCTCATTAAAGAAAAAGTCAAATAATCCTTGCGTGCGTAATGTATATATATAAAATATATATAAGACTTTGTTGTTTTTTTGAGGGTCGAAGTATATAATATGCCTACATGCGTTTTTTGTGCGCATTAATTACATTGTTATTTAGGAGGGAATAAACCTATGAAACATACTTATCAGCCAAGCAAAATCAAGAGAGCTCATACCTGTGGCTTCAGAGCCAGAATGGCTACCAAGAATGGTAGAAAAGTCTTAGCCAGAAGAAGAGCTAAGGGCAGAGCTCATTTAACTCAGGCCTAAATCCTGAGTTCTTTTTCGGTTGCAACAATGGAAAAAGAATATCGTTTAACGAAGTCTCAAGATTTCAAAACAGTCCTAGACCAAAGACATTGCGCCGGAAAGAATTCGTCCGTTTCGGTATTCTATGCTGAAAACAACGGCTTACACGCACGCATAGGCATTTCGGTATCCAACAAAATCGGAAATGCCGTGACTCGTGTGAAGGTCAGAAGACAAATTCGGGCTCAGATCAATCTTACAGATGTCCTTTCTAAGCCTTATGACATCGTCATCATCGCTCGTTCAGGGTATCTGGAAAAGACATTTCAGGAAAACACTGAAATATTGAAGAAATTTTTCTTACGACTGGGCTCTCCACTAAAAGGGGAAAAGCATGAGAAATAATTCGAACAGATTATTCAAACGTCTGATGGTTCTCTTCGCGGGAATCATCGGTGTTTTTGGTTTGTCTAGTTGTACTAAGACATTCACCACCGTTCAAGATCAGGCCAACCAGCTTTTTGCTTATTATGGTAACCTCTATAGCGAGAGTGTCGACTTAGAAGAAGACACTACCGGCTACAGCAACACAACTTTACAGAACACCAATCGTGAAGCTTTGTTTACCAGCTTAAGTGAAAGCAAAGGTTATTCCAGCGTCGATAAGAAGTTCCTCAGCTACATGAATGCTCGTGTAGAAGATGAAGCTGCAGAAACTTATGAATTATGGACCAATGGCGCTTTAGCCACTGAAAATGAAGAAACTGCCAAGCAGATTGCCAAACACGTTGCAATCTATGCTGGTCTTGATGATGAAAACGTCAAAGTCACTTCTTTATTTGCCAATCTTGATTCCTGGTACAAGTTAGCTGTCACCGGCGAAGACTATCTTGCCAATGATGGTACCATCTATGAAGCTCCAGGCGTCTTATATTCACCAAGTGCTGGTTACATCGCTACCTTGAAGAGCAGCTTAACCACGAAGGTCAATTCCTTACGTGCTGGTTACTCTCCAGAAAGCAGAAACTTCACTCATGGTGGTTCTACCGTCTATATCGAAGGTAAAACCTGGGGTCAGGCCTTTGCCGAATATGGCTTCTTAGAAGGCTTATTCGTCTATCCATTCGGTTGGATCGTCCATCAGATTTCGACGGTGGATCTCACCAATGGTTGGTGGCAGATTCTCGCCATCATCGTCGTCACTGTCTTAGCCCGTTCCTTAACCGTCGTCTCCACCTATATCCAGACAAAGACACAGGCTAAACAGCAGAGAATTCAGCCATTACTCAATCAGTTACAAAAGAAATATCCAAATAGTCAGACCGATCCAGACCAGCGCCGTGCGATGGCTATGGAACAGTCTCAGCTCATGAAGAAGAACAAAGTCCATCCACTTCTTCCAATGCTCTTCATGATCTTACAATTCCCACTCTTCATCTGTGTCTGGGCCGCCTTACAAGATAGCGCTGCCTTAGCCTCAGGTAATTGGTTGGGATTATCCTTAACAACAGTTGTCAGCACCTGTTTCACCAGCTTTGCCACAACAAGTGGTGCTCTGACTGGTATCTTCATCTTCATCTTCATGACCGTTGCTAACGTCTTAGCGAGTGCTACATCCTTGTTCTTCAATACCTGGAGAACCAAAAACTTCGGTACCGTCGCCACCCAGATGGGTCCTGACGGTAAGCCAGTCGATCCAAACAAGTCCATGAAATGGATGACCATCATCATGTCGGTCTTCATCGTCTTCATGGGTTGGAACTTACCTGCTGGTATGGGTATCTACTGGTTGTTAGGTTCTCTCATCTCCATCTTCCAGACTCTCATCATGGAACTCATCCAGACCAGAAATCGTCATAAATTTGCCGAAAACACTGGTGATGGTTCCACACTTGCCGCTGTCAGAAGAAGCAAACATCACTCTTCTACCAAAGCTGAAGCTGATAAAAAGGCCGCTAAGAAGAACAAATCTGATAAGCCAATGTGGAGGTAATATCCTATGAATAAATACGAAGGAAAATCTGAAGAAGAAGCCGTTAAGGCTGCATGCGCTGACTTAGGTATCGCTGACCCAAAGACCTTGAATTATCAGGTCATTTCCGTCAAAAAGACCTTATTCAGCAAAACCGTTACCATCGGTATCTACAGCATCAATGACGTCATCGTCTTCGCGGATGACTACATCAAGCGTTGCTTACGCGCCTTAGGTTTAGAAGGTTCTACGGAAGCCAAGTATGAAGATGGTGTCATCAAACTCAACATCGTCACTGCTAAAAACAAGAACGTCATCGGTAGAAATGGTGACACGCTCCGTTCCATCAACGAATTGACTCGCTCTGCCTGTTTCAATCGTTTCGGTGGTCACTATCGTATCCTTCTCAACTGCGACGGCTACAAGGAAGTCAAATATTCCAAGTTCGCTTCTGTCGCCAGAAGATATGCGAGAGATGTTCAGCGCACTCATGAAACCATCATTCTTGATCCAATGACTTCTGACGAAAGAAGAATCATTCATCAGGCTTTATCTGACATGCCAAACATCAAGACGCAGTCCTTAGGTACTGGTCATAAGAGACATGTTACGATTCAGTACGTTCCTGATGGTGTCAAAATTCCAGCTGACGAAGAATAATCGAATCTACTAAGAGGCTCTTCCGAGCCTCTTTTCTTTATATATATAAGGTATATATTCAGATTGAATGAATCACCTATTTTACAGACAAGAAAAAGGGATTGCCAACAATGACAACCCCTGATTTTCCGATAGGATTTGGAATTATTCAGCTTTTGTGGCAAGCTGAGCAGCCATGTTAGTAACAAAATTACCCTTATCAAGTTTGACAACGTCAGCGATGATAGAGGCAATCGATTTAGAGTTGGCAGCACCATGGGCTTTGAAGACAACCTTCTTAGCACCAAGGACAATCGCACCACCAAGTTCATTATAGGCAAACATGTTATAAAGCATGTTGGCGGTCTTTTCATCACCATTCATCTGAGCGACCTTCATGCCGATCAGACCAACCGCTTCCGCATTCTTTAAAATCAAATTGCCAGAGAAACCATCACAGGCAACAACATCACATTTATCAAGGAAGACATCACTACCTTCGATATTGCCGATGAAGTTGAGATTGGATTGCTTGAAGATTGGGAAGGCGGCTTTACGGATAGAGTCACCCTTGGTATCTTCTTTGCCGACGTTCATCAGGCCGACACGAGGAGATTCAATACCACAATAAGACTTCATCAAGGCAGTGCCAAGCTGAGCAAACTGGAATAATTTATCTTCTCTGATTTCAATGTTTGCACCACAATCGACAAGACAGACATTTCTCTGCTTGATATTGAGAAGGATTGCAGCTAACGCTGGGAAAGCAACACCTTCTAAAAGACCGATATGTCTGATAGAAGAAACAAGCAGCATACCCGTTGGACCAGCGGAGACAACACCGGCGACTTCATCGTTATCTTTGGCATAGTCAAAAGCATCGACCATGGAGCAATGGCCCTTGAAACGAAGCATGGCCATAACATCATGAATGGATGGATCTAACGGAAGAGAATCGATGATGACATAGTCTTCCACCTTCTCACCATTATCCACCAACGTCTTTTCAATGTCAGCTTTGATACCGACTAAGACGAGCTGATATTCGGGATTTTGTTTTCTAGCGGCAATGGCACCAAGAATCAAGACGCTTGCGTCCTGATCAGCACCAAGCGTATCAATGACAATTTTTCTCATTAGTTAATACCTACCAATAAATCATAGACGTCCTGCTTACCATCATAAGCACCGACTTCAAGATTTGGATATTTTTCCATGATATGGTTGGCGATCTCTTCAGCCTGCACTTCATTTAAAGTCTTGCCATAGAAGAAGAATAATGTTTCTTTATCTTCAATACCTTTGACGTGGCAAAGCATATCATCAACAGCAGCCATCAAGGTTTCATCACAACCGACCAACTTGCCGTTGACACCCTGGATATAATGACCCTTGATGCATTCAACACCATCCGCAGAAGTATCTCTGACAGCTTTGCAGATGAAGCCAGAAGTGATCCATTCATTTTCTTCCTTCATGGAATCAAAGCATTCATCGACGCTTTCTTCATCACCCATGATCATACTTAAGCAAGCATAACCCGCTGGGATGGTCTTGGTCTCTAAGACTTTGACGTTGCTATCCTTATATAACTGGGCAGCCTGATGAGCAGCCATCAAGATATTGGATTCATCTGGTAAGACGATGATGTCATCGGCGTTAGCTTCCTTGAAAGCGTCGATGAGTTCGGCGCTGGAAGTGTTCATGGTGCTACCACCATTGATGACGACATCACTACCCAAATCCTTGAACATCTGAATGATACCATCGCCCTGAGCGATAGAGACAATCGCATACTTCTTTCTGGTCTGCTGTTTCTTTTCTTTGGCATCATTGACGTTCTTATTCTGAAGCGTCATATTCTCCATCTTGAAGGTCAAGAATTCACCAAAACGCTGAGCGTATTCGATGACTTCATATGGCTTCTTGGTATGGATATGAACCTTGACAATGGTACCGTTCTGGAAGCAGACGATAGAATTGCCGTGTTCATGTAAATAGGCGATAAAAGCCTGTAAATCAAAGTTGGCAAGGTCGATCTTAGCAGTCTGTAACTGTAAGAGGAATTCAGTGCAGTAACCATATTCTAAGATGGAATCCTGGTTGAAGAGAGAAAAGTCATAGGTAGGAAGCATAGAGGAGCCTTCATGGACTGGAGACTCTTCTACAGAATCACTTTCACCAGTGAAGAACTGTAAGAAACCTTCAAAGATGGTGAGTAAACCTTTACCACCAGAATCGACAACACCAGATTCCTTCAAGATAGGAAGAAGATTTGGTGTGTTGTCTAAGGAAACCTTCATGGACTGAACGACCATGGAGAAGAAAGACATGAACGTGACGGTCTTGTAATCAATCGTGTTACGAATCGATTCAATACCTTCTCTAGCAACCGTAAGGATCGTACCTTCGGCTGGTTCATCAACGGCCATATAGGCCACCTGATAAGCCTGAACCATCGCTAAAGCAAATTCAAAAACGTTGACTTCCTTTTTGCCTTCTAAGCCTTTAGAAAGGCCATTGAAATAACGAGAAGAAAGAACACCGGAGTTACCTCTAGCACCTAAAAGCATGCCAGTAGATAAATCCTCAGCTACTTTGGAGATATCCTCATTTTCCTTGATCTGATGAAGACCATTGGCAAGAGTCAATCTCATGTTTGTACCTGTATCACCATCAGGAACAGGGAAGACATTCAAATCGTTAATCGCCTGATAATGTGCGGACAAATTATTGAAACCACACTGAACAATCTGCTGAAAAAGAATGCCGTTAATTACTTTACAATCCATAGTCGACTACTCACCTAAAATGGTGACCTCTTTGCCATAGAAGTAAGAAATAATAGTCTGAGGACCACAGGATGCGCCGAGAATTGGACCAAGTGGGTTCATGAAGTATCTAGCGAACTTCACACCCTTGGCTTCGACCATAGCAATAATAGCCTTAGCATCATCTTCGCAGTCAGCGTTATCGATAGCCAACCAGTTCTTTTCTGGTTCGATAGCGTTATCGACGATAGACTGAGCGATTTCTTCTAAAGCGGCTTTTCTACCACGAACCTTCTTGTAAGCATAGTTGTTGCCCTTGACATCAGAGATGATGATTGGCTTGATGCCAATGATGTTACCAAAGAAGGCAGCACCGGCTTTGACTCTACCGGCGTTCTTTAAATAAGTTAAGGTACCGACAGTAGCGAACTGGTTATATTTGAGTTTTTCTCTTTCGGTGATAGCAGCAACTTCATCAATGGTCTTGCCTTCCGATCTTAAAAGGCTAGCCTTGATACCCATGAAGCCCTGACCCATACCAGAGTTGAGAGCATCGATGACGATAATCTTGGCATCTGGTCTCTGTTCCATGATCTGCTTGGCAACTTTGGCACCGAGCTTGACAGAACCGGATAAAGCAGAAGAACAACCGATGTATAAAACATCCATACCCTTGTCGAGGTATTCGTTGAACTTGCTCTTATATTCGTCTTCCGTAACCAACTGAGTGTATGGTCTGGTACCACTCTTCATAATTTCGTAGAATTCCTTTGGAGACATATCTGGCCAAGCCAAATCAGCGGCATAGACTTTGTCGTCCAAGGAGACACCCATCTTACAATAGTCAAGGTCGAATTCTTTTAAGTTGTCGACGGTGAGGTTGCAAGTGGAGTCGAGTAAAATAGCGTAATTTCTCATAAT
>CACXYG010000074.1 GCA_902771745.1 uncultured Erysipelotrichaceae bacterium
CAAAATCGGGCTTGAAAAAGTAGGCTACCCATGCTACTATTTAGGCTATGTATAGCCTACTTCGAAAGTAGAATCGGCAATGAGAAGCAACAAGGACCTGTTTTTGAAAACTTAAAAATGGTGTACCGTTTTGCCTGCTGTAAATTAGGTTGAAACCATATTACAGGGGGTAAAGCAATGACAATTTACGCTTATATTCGAGTTTCGACCAAAGAACAAAACATTGACCGACAGCTTGCAGCGCTGGAACCGTACAACGTTCCAAAGAAGAATATCTATTTCTATGAAGTGGATGGTTACTATTTATTAAAACGACAAGATAGTCCAGACCTACGAAACCTAGGTTTAAATATGTGGGCTGATTTCTCCAAGACGTATCATTTATACAATGATACTTTCTATAACGTCGATGCTTTGAATAACAAAGCTGGTTATGCTCCTACCTTTGTCACTTTCAACCATGAACAATATGTCTCCATGAATGTCTATGCTAATGAATCTAAGCCTGTCAGAAATACTGATGGCACCCTATCTTTCAGCATGGCTTTCCATGAAGAATGTAAAGCCTTGAAATCTTCTACCAAGGTCGAAGAAAAAGACACCACCAGCGATACTTACATCACCGCCTTAAAGGAAATCTATAACCAGGCTTTAAGTATTGATATTGCTAAGACTAAAGCATATCTTGAGGGAGTATTATAATGAAGAAAAAGTTATTATTTTTATTATCTTTTAGCTTATTAGCATCTTCTTGTGGTCAAGAAAGTTCTGTAATAGAAAGTTCCTCTCAGGAAGTTAGACAAAGTATCCCGTTATTTCATTATGAACTTAATAGTCTAGAAACAGATTCCTCTATCGAATACATGCCTTTTGAAATCGACAACACAACGTTTGGTTATTGGATCAACCAGAAAGCTTCCTTCCCACTATTTGTCTACGCTTCTGGTTGTGGTTCTTGTGATGTTTTTGCTTTAAATGTCAAAGACTATATCCGTCAAGAATCACTTTCCCTTCCCTTTATGACATTATCGTCTTATCAAAAAACAGCTAACCCGCTATCCTTATCGGATTCTGCCTTCTTATTCTTCCATGAGGGTAAACTATTGACTTATAAGACCGATTTTGATGATATCGGTTCAACCAAAGAGTTAAAACAGTATATCGATCAGTATACCTATGACACTGACATCACTTTCTTAAACTCCAGTTATATCTTAAACACCTATGATGATACTTTTACCACCTATTCCTATCGTGGCAATATCTCTAAGTATGAGGATACAGATCAGGCGGTCAAAGACTTTTCAGGCAGCTATATGTTAGTAAGAAACGTCCATCAATTAAACTATCCTTCCTTCTATACCGATCTCAAGGAGAGTTATTTTGATTATGTCGTCTTCGGGGGAGTGGATTTGGATGACAAAACCGTTCCTTATTATGAAGAAAACATCATTGGCGTTTATATCCAGCCATAAAATAAGCCCACAACCGTGGGCTTTTTTGATATCATTTATCTTTTTGCAGAATCATCCAGAGCATCCAAAGCAGCAACCAAAGATGGAAGCTCATCTAAGCTCTTAAGCTTACAACCAGCAGCAAAGTCATGACCGCCACCACCAAACATGTTGGCAACAGAGGCGACCACCATGTGACCACTTCTTAAGGAGACGCGATACTCCTGTTTCTTTTCATCCCAGGTGACAGAGCAGACAACTCTGACGCCATCCATGTTTCTGAAGGTATTGATATGTAGGTTACCTTCATCACTGGTCATATTCAAGGCTTCTTGGGTCTCTTTGGTAAGGACATAGTAGCAAGTACCCTTATCGGTCAAGACAAAGTTGTTAAGACAGTATTTCAAGATATTGATTCTTCTTAAATCAGTCTTATACATTTCATCATAGATCCAGGTCTTATCAATACCAGTATCTAATAAGTCAGCCGCGATTCGAAGTGTGGCACCATCGGTATCCTGATATAAGAAACGAGAAGTGTCACCAACAATACCGGTGTACAGATATCTGGCAGCCAATTGAGAAAGGACATATTTCTTATTTCTCGAAAGAGCGAATAATGCAATCAATTCCGCCGCAGCTGGACGTTCGGGATAGACGATGAGATAATCGCCAAACTGTTCTTCGGCTTTCTCTGGGATCGGATGATGGTCAATCTTGATGACCTCTTTGGCAAAAGGAAGAAAATCCTTTCCGGATAAACGAGGAAGATTAGAGACATCGGTGGTGAGGGCAAGATGTGGTTGATGGAACCATTCTTCTGGAACTTCTTCGGCATAAGGGAATAAGACGGGCATGAAGGTTGGATGATTTTCACCGACAAAGTGAACTTCCTTATTCGGGAAATTATCTTTGATCCAGGTATATAAACCCATCTGCGAACCTAGGGCGTCAAAATCGGGAGATGTATGACGATAAACGACGATTCTATCGTATTCTTTAATCTTTTTCTCTAAATATTTGAACTGATTATGAAGCTGCTCGAATTCTTTTTCTGCAAACATATTAGGCCTCTCTTTTCTTAAAGTTATTATATTTTATCGGAATTTGAAGTGTACTACAATAAAAACGTAAAAAAGGGTTGAAATCTCCGTTGCAATGAGATAATATTATTAGGCTTGTTTGGGCCTGTAGCTCAGTTGGATAGAGCATCTGCCTTCTAAGCAGAGGGCCGCGTGTTCGAGTCACGCCAGGCTCACCATCTAAGTAAAAATGGAGGACTAAGGTCCTCCTTTTTTTTGTTTTCATAACCATTTTTTAAAAAAATCCCTCAGAACTGTCATTATTTGACAATATTCTGAGGGAATTTCTTTTAGATTTTATATTTGGCGACGTCGGTTGCCGTGATGATGCCGAGTAGCTTTTCTCCGGGTCTACCATTTCTTGTCATCAACAAGAGAGCGACATTTTTATCATGTTCTTTATTTTTAAATAGATGAGAAAAGATTTTATCGACTCTTTCATTTTGAGAGACAAACAAGAACGTCTCATTTAAATGAGAATCAAGCGGTAGGAATTCTTCAAAATCACCAATGGTGATATTCTTATCATAAGTAAAGGCTTCATTCATCGAAAGATAATCAAAGATGGTCGAACGAGAAAAAATCCCTTGAACACAACCATCCTCATCTAACACCGGTACATGAGATAAGGAATAATATTCCATCTTCTTTAAGACCTGACTGAGAGGATCACTTTTCTTGCAGGAATAAATCTTCCTGGTGGCGATCTTATCACAAGTTAAAGGATGAACAATCGCTTCTTTTAACAATAAGAACTGATTCAGGAACTCCTCACTAGGAGCGCAGACATCATTCTCATGCGAAAGAATATTTCTCAAGTCAGAAGCCGTCTTTAAGAAATCATAGTTATCGTATTGCGCAACGATGGGATTCTTTCTATGATAGTAGACTTCATTTAAGGCCTTAGAAAAGGAGATATGACCATAGTCAGAGATTTTAGCAATCGAAAGAAGTTCGTTTTCTAGTTCTTTAAACGCTGACAAAAATGTCTGAACACGATCTTTATCGTTCATGATTAGTTGTTGTCCTGCTCGATAGACTGTTGAATGATGGCATGAACGGTAGCATCAAGATAAGGAACTTCTAAATCTTCAATAGAGCCCGTATCCATGGCTGAGGCAATACTAGCATCAAAGGGAATCTGATCAAAGACAGGAATACCATGTCTTCTACCGATTTCCGTATCGGTATGACCATAAATCTCAATCTTCTTACCGCAATCTGGACACTTGACATAGGCCATGTTCTCAACAAGGGAAAGAAGCGGAACAGAGAGCATTTCCGCCATCTTGGCGCTCTTTTCCACGACCATGGAGACCAGGGATTGAGGAGAAGTGACTAAGACAGCCGAACTGAGTTTGATCTTCTGGAAGACAGTCAAAGAGATATCGCCAGTACCAGGAGCCAAATCGATGATGAGATAGTCAACATCCCATTTGACTTCAGCGTAGAACTGTTCAATCAAAGTGGAGATCATCGCACCACGCCAGACGATTGGATCTTCCGGATTATCTAATAAAAGGTTAGAAGACATGATCTGGATGCCAGTCTTGGACAAGACAGGATTGATCAAGCCGTTTTCACCATAGGTTGGACCGCAGACATGGAAGGCATAAGGAATGGATGGACCAGTGATATCCGCATCAAGGATACCGACCTTGTAGCCTTTTCTTGCTAATGCGACGGCAAGATAGGAGGAAGTGAAGGATTTACCAACACCGCCTTTACCAGAGATGACAGCCACCGCATGGGCGATTCTGGCGCCTTCCGCTGGACTAGTCTTAGGAAGTTTTGGAGCCTTGCTGGTATCGGTTCCGGAATTGTTTTGAGCCATATTTGTTACCTCGAATATATTATCAACTTAATTATTATAGTTTATATCGCTATTTTTTGCTTTTATATTGTTCAAAAAGTTTCATCGCCATAGTGAAATAGACGTGGTCTAGATGGCTGGCGCCAAGTTCCTTGCCACCATAATATCTGACGATGTAGATACCAAAATCAGAGATGTTGTCTCTTTCAAAAAAGCGTCCCGCTTTCTTCATGGACGAGATCGGTTCGCGATCATCACTGGCTTCGAGAACACAAGCATCAAACTTATTTTTAAAACGGCAGACATGCAAAAGATGGCGGGCATCTTCGTGTTCCTTTTTCAAGGAAACGAGAATGTCCTTATTGTCGTTTTCATTATCGAGAATATAAGCAAAAGCAAGAAACTTGCTCTTTTTTTCCTCGTAGGTTGAACTAGCGAATAATTTTGGCATATTGTTTTTGACTTATACTTTCCTTTTCAATAAAATATATTAGCATATCAAAGGGGGATATACCCATGCCAAATTATAAATTAGTCGTCGACAGTTCCTGTGACTTACCAATTGAACTTTATGAAAAATATCATATCGGTGTTACTCCACTCGTCGTCAATTTCAACGAACGCCAGTATCTTGATAGAAAAGAAATCACAGCCAGTGAGATCATTGAAAAATGTAAAGAAACCAAGATTTTCCCAAAGACCAGCGCGTTAAACATTCCAGAAATTGAAGCCATGATCAACGCCGAACTTCCAAAGTGTGATCATCTCTTCTACATGCCAATCTCTTCGCAGATCTCTTCTATCCACAACAACGCTAGATTAGCTATCCAGGATCTCGGTGTTGAAGATAAGGTCACCATCTTAGATTCCTATTCCTTATCTTCTGGTGTCGCTTTAGCCGCCATCGGTATCTGTGAAGACTTCAAGCAGAACTTGACCGTGGAACAGATCATCGCCAACCACGAAACCAGAGCCAAGAACGTCTCTATGTCCTTCGTCATTCAGACCATGGACTTCCTTTATAAGGGTGGTAGATGTGGTGGTATGACTTACCTTCTTGGTAACAAGTTCTCCATCCATCCAATCATCCGTTTGGAAAATGGTAAGATGGGTGTTCACTCTCTTGTCCGCGGCAAAGACCTCATCAAAGGTATCCAGAAGATGATCAGTGAATTCAAGACGGAATTTGAAAAGGACAACATCGATTTCTCCTACCCGATCATGATTCCTCATGTCACTGGTGATTATGCCGTCAAGAAGGTCGAAGAAGAATTACGTAGCCTCGTCGGCGATTCTATCCTTCTTCCTGTGGAAGCCAGCGGTATCATCTGCTGCCACTGTGGTGAAAACACCGTCGGTATCGGCTATATGTTGAAAAATCCACTTCTCAAAAAGTAAATTATCTCAGCAAAATAAAGAGCTGTCTTGACTAGCAAGACAGCTCTTTTTGATTACTGTAAGTCAGAAGCAACGCTTCTTAATAAGGAAGAGAAGGAATGAGTGGCAAGTGTCGTAGCATTGAAATCCGTGATGACATTAGATAACGTCTTGATTTCGTTTGTCGAAATGGTTTTAACCGTCAGATAGGATAACAAAGCATATTCTTTCACCGCGATACTGGAGTTACCACTGCTAGAATATGTGCTAAGACCTAAGAAGTAATTCAACTTATCCTTATCAGCGACCGCGACAGTATCTACAAGGGTAGAATCCGCACCAAGATTATCGAAGATGAGTTGTAAGGAAGCAACTGGTTGATACATCGATAAGAGATTGAGTTTAGAGATACCGATGATACCGTTTAAGCCACGACCTTCAATCGTATTGACCAAGAGATAGTCATCCGCATAGAAGTCGATATCGCTCAGTTCGGAGAAGAAGTAGGTCAAGTTGGCGTTGTGGATCAACTGGTTTTCTAAGCCTGCGACAAATTCACTTGCTAAGTCAGAGCGATAGAACTGATTATCATTTACACCATCGGTGAAACTGACGGTGGCATCATTGATGGCTTCAAAGTCGATATCTAAGCTAGATAAGTCCGTAGAAGAGGAGACAGAAGCGATCTTTTCCAAGATGATGGATAAGACAGACTTTAACATATTGACGTCATTTAAGGCCTTTTCTTTGATCATCTCGCCATTGCTATCGATAAGTTTTGGATTCTGGAAGTAGAGTTCTTCAAAACGATAAGCGGCTTTATTCTCACCATAAGGAGCCGTAGTGGCTTCTTTTAAGATCTTGGAGATATCAAAGTCATCCTGAGCGTGTTTCTGAATGAGGTTATATAAGAGATAGGAACGCGATTCCTTGAAGAGATTTGTCGCACCGATATGATAGAAGAAATCTAGGTGGAAACTGTCGCTGGATAAGTCGATATCATCAAAGGAACTGCTACCTGAAGTAAAGACGCTAGTAAGACCATTGCTGCCAAGCATCATCTCCACGAGATGCTCGATATCATTCTGCCAATAAGCGATATCTTCTGTGCTAGTTTCTAGATGAATATCCCAATTCAATGGATGAGGAATATTAGTTGTACCTGGCATGACAAGATAGTCTTCAATACCTCTACCCTGCATGGCTTGCTTTAACAAGTAGATCGGGAAGCGGTGGAAGACCTGAGACTTGTTCATCTCG
>CACXYG010000075.1 GCA_902771745.1 uncultured Erysipelotrichaceae bacterium
GAGACGATTGAAAAGGAGATGACTGAAGGCTTAAGCAACTTCACTTCAAGTGAATATAGTGATGGCACGGAATTTTCCAACAACCGCTTTGTCAGCAAGAAGACGTTGTTCAATAACTGGGTTGTCT
Organism: uncultured Erysipelotrichaceae bacterium; assembly: GCA_902771745.1. GTDB lineage: Bacteria > Bacillota_I > Bacilli_A > RFN20 > CAG-288 > Enterosoma. Next base: position 128 of record CACXYG010000075.1, read on the forward strand.
TCTCTTATATCGACTATGAATCGATTTCCGGTAACATCGTCGCCAACCGTACTCTTGCGTTAAGTATCACTGCTATCTCCTTTATCATCACCACCATCTTAGCCTTCTTTGCTTCCAAATACATCACTTCCAAGATCGTCAAACTCAAGAAGGGTGCGGAAGCTATCGCCAATGGCGATTACGCCTATCAGATTGAAGAAGAAACCAAAGACGAAATCGGTATGGTGTCCTCTTCCTTCAACATCATGGCTGCCAAGGTCAGAAAGACCTTGCAGGATATGATCGATACGCAAGATAACATCTCCGAATCCTTTGCGGAAATTTTGGAATCCAAATCCGGTCAATCGGGTCATCACGTCAAGCGTGTTGCTGAATATTCTGCTATCCTTGCCCGTGAGATGGGTTATAACGAACAGGATGTCCACGATATCTCCATCGCCTCCATGCTTCACGATGTCGGTAAGATCATGGTTCCTAACTCTATCTTAGATAAGCCAGGAAGATTGACGGATGAAGAATATGCTATCATGAAACAACACGTCGCTTATGGTGAAGCGATGTTAAAAGGCGTCAAAGGTAACATCATGCAGATGGGTGCTGTCATCGCCGGTTGCCACCACGAAAGATGGGATGGCAAAGGTTATGTCAAAGGCTTGAAAGGCGATCAGATTCCTCGTATCGCACAACTTGTCTCTGTCGCCGATGTCTTTGATGCTCTGGTCTCTCTTCGTTCCTATAAACCACCGTGGTCCTTTGATGATGCGAAAAACGAAATTGTCCGTTGTAGTGGTACTCAATTCTCACCAGAGGCCGTTCGTGCTTTTGAAAAGACCTTCGATCAACTTGTCGAAGTTGCTAAGATGTACCCAGATGGTCATCAAGAAGAAACCAAGCCTGAATAAGAAACTCAGATCAACAAAGGAATGCCTCACACGCATTCCTTTTTTTAATGATTCTATCGTTAAAATGAGATTTATCAATCGTAAAATATATGTTAACTTCAATAAAACTATTTATTTTTATTTTACATATGTAAAGTTTGCTCTTACAAATAAATTACTTTGTAATCCTAATTTCTATAAATAATAAATTAAATATTCGTTTAAATAATTCCTAGAAGTAAAATTAATTTAACTTTGTTTTATTGAAAATCTTATGAAATAAGGAGGAAAATTTCTCATGGAAGATTTAAACAAACTGCTGAACCAACTCGGCGACTTCTTCGTTGGAAACTGGTTCAAGATTGTCGCTGCTCTGATCGTCTTGATCATCGGTGGTATTCTCATAACATTATTAACTAAGTTAGTGATGAAGATCATCTATGGCACCAAGATTGATAATGCTGCGGGCGGCTTTGTCGTGGCTCTTGTCAGAGTCGTCTTATGGATCGCTTTGGTCTTTGGTTGTGTCTCTATCTTAGGCTTGGATTCCAACAGTTTCTTGGTGGCCTTCTCCTCTGTTGCCTTAGCCATCGGTTTGGCGTTGAAAGATTCTTTATCCAATATCGCCAATGGTATGGTCATCCTGGCAGAAAAGCCCTTCAGAAAAGGTGATCATGTGGCTATCGGTTCCGTGGAAGGTATCATCAAGAGAATCACCATTCTCACCACCGAATTGACCACTTTTGATAACAAGAAAGTCGTCTTACCAAATAACACCGTCGCCAGTGAGAACATCACTAACTTCACCGCCAATCCAACCAGACGTATCGACTTCACCTTTGGTGTCGCTTATGGTTCTGATATCGATCAGGTACAGAAGATCTTAGAAGATTTGATTGAGAATTATCCATTGGCTTTAAAGATGCCAAAATGTTCCGTCTTTTTAGAATCTCAGTCTGCTTCCAGTCTCGATTTCAAAGTCAGATTCTGGGTCAATACCGTCGATTACTGGACCGTCTATGGTCAGATGCAGGCTATGGTCTATAAGGCCTTTGTCGCCAATAACATCGAAATTCCATTCAACCAGCTGGATATCCATTTGGATAGTAAAGGTAATGTGGATGCTTCTTTAGCCAAGAAAGGTGAATAATCATGAAAGCAAACAAGGTATTAGTATCCTTGGTAGCTTTTGGCTATTTATCAGGCTATAACATCTACCAAGGTTTAAACGAAAGTAAAAATCAGATTTCGTCTTATATCGATAAAGTCAAAGCCGGTACGACGGACTATTCTGTTCCAGTCACAGATAACTCTACCAAGCTTTATTCTTCCAACATTCCCGATGAATGGTATTCTTCAAGTGATAACTATGGTTGGGGTGGTTCCATTTACTCTGGCACGACCAATGGCGATTGTGGTATCGATTTAATCTCCACGGATGGCCGAACCAACTACGCCAATTCCAGAGCCATCACCCTGAGTGAAAATGATACGCTCACCTTCTATTTCGAAGCTGGTTATACCAACTACGTTTGTGATAATCTCCCTTATAACTATGTCACTTTCAATACAACCCAGACCGATACTGCTATCTCGGTCCAAGCCACCCAGGAAATCAATAACACCACTTATTCCTTATTCAACTCCGATGATAATAATGGTTCGACGGCCTTTAAAAACTTCTATACCAACGATGACAATCTCCGCAATTACGCTCTCCCCTACTATTTTGATTCCACCAATGAACAGATGGTCGCTTTAAGTGATTATCATCTCCCCGCCATCACGATCTATGGTAAATCTACAGGAACCACCGTCTTACAGCTTGGCCTAAAGAATGACTACATCTCGGATACTTTAGATATCGTCATCAATGTCGTCTCCTCTACCGAGAATACCGATTTGAATATGGCTTCCATCTATCAGGAAAATAGTTCTGTCAACATCGCTGATGTCTCCTTATTAAGCAAAGGTATCAGCGATAACTACATCTATCTTTCCAAGGATTATTCTTCCAGTTATACCTTTAAACCCACCGTCTCCAATAACAATGAAGAATTCTACTATGACATCAAGGCTACGAATTCCTTACGTAGTTCTATTCGTGCGGTAGATAATGGTGAAACCATCACGTTCTATGATACTGGTCTATATCAGTTCCAGTTCAATTTAGGCGCCAGTGTCACCATCTTCAATGGTACGGATGAACAAGATACTGCAAACTACTCCATCAATAGCAGTTATCAATCCACCTCGGTCTACATCTATATCTACGATAGCAACACGCTTCCAGCTTTACAGATCAACAATGCAGAAATCGGTGTCCAGACCTATTACAACAATTCCACTCTTGTTTTCTCCGTGGAAGGCTTTGCCGAAAGCGATCAGTTCACGGTTGAATACAATCTCGATGGTATGCTTCTAGAGGAAAACTATGTCGATGCTCTCGAAGCTGGTGAACACTCCATTTCTGCCATCATCACCAACTCCTACTTCCCTGGTGAATCTTTGACAGTCGATGGCACTTTTACAGTCAACAGTTCAGCTAACTATATCTATGGTGAATTTGCTATCGATCAATCTTTAGAAGTCATCAAAGGTAAGAGTCTTACCATCAATGTACCTGAAGATTATATCGCGGAGGGATTTAACAACTTTGCTTTCTCTGTTGAAGATACTTCCGTTGCCAAAATCACTTCTGTCACCGCTACCAGCGTTCAGATTCTCGGCTTAAAAGAAGGCGAAACCGTCATCAAGGGCACTTATGTCTCTGATGAAGTCGTCTTGATCTTAAAAAGCATGGTCTTCGTCATGCAAGAACCAGAAGCCCCATCTGAATACACGCAGATCAACTTTGAAGAAGGTACCTCAGCTTCCTTATTATTAGATGAAGCAGAAACCAAGACGTTGACCCTGCCTTCCAGCATGACCAGTCTGGAATTGACCTTCACCTGGTTTGTTGCCGATAGCGATATCTGCTCCTTGATTGTTGATGCTTCTACTTATACCGGTTATGTCACCCCATTAAGCGCTGGTGAAACGACCGTCTTTGCCTACGCGACAGATTACAACACCAGCATCAACTATCTTGCCAAGATGAAGTTGAACATCAAATCCTCTACCACCGAAGAAACCCCAGCTACCTTGGAGACCATTCAGTTCACAGAAGGTGATAAAGGTACCCTGCTTCTTTCCAGCAAACGCACTTCTACCATTACTATTCCAGAGTCTTTAACCAACAAAGGTTTACAGTTCTCCTGGGTCTCCTTGAATGCTTCTATCGTCTCCTTAGAGACTTCGGCGGATACTTATTCTGCCCTCCTTACTGGTAACAGCAAGGGTGAAACAGATATCATCGCCACCTGTACGGATAGCAACAACAAGACCTATGTCGCCCAGATGAGTGTGGTCGTCTTAGAATCCGAACCAAGTCTCTCGATTGATGTTGTCGCTTCTAATTCTAACGGCACTTCTTCTTTGAACATCTACGACACTTTGAAAATCTCCTTAAACAAGAACGGCTTTGAATTCTCTAATGCTGTTTCTTATCAGTGGTATTTAGATGATGAAGCGATCACGGAAGCTTATCTGACTAGCAATGCGGACAGTAAGAGTTCCCTCAACGCTAAAACAACTTCTTTCTACTTAAAGAGATTAACAGCTGGTCTTCATACCTTATCTATCGTCACTAATGATAATGAATATTCCTTAAGCAACATTAAAACCACTAAGGAAATCAACATCGCCAGTGTCACCAATCAGGAAAAGACCATCTCCTTTAAAAAGAATGATCTATTCATGGTCAAAGGCGGAGAAAACTATACGCTGATTGCCTTGATGGATGGTGTAGAAGATACTTCCTACTCCTATAATTGGTCGATTAAAGATACGGCGGTTGCCTCTGCTTATATGGCCAGTGGTAACGCCTTACTGATTCAACCAAACGCTCCTGGTGATACCACGATTACCGTCTATTGTGATATCGGTACTTATGAACCACATATCATCTCTGCGGATATTCCACTCCACATCGAAAACTTAGAAAGTATTTCCTTGAGCCCAGAAAATGACTATCCAAAGCCTGGTGATGATGTCATCATGAATGTCTTAGTCAACGGTAAGAAGAACTGTCTCAACTTGAATCCAACCATCTCTGTTAAAGCCGGTGATGTGAACGCTCAGTTTGAATATGCAGATGGTCAAATCAAAGTTCCCGCCGCCTTAAGTGGTAATCTCTATTACGCCTTAAGAGTCAATGAAATGGAAGATAACTACACGCTTCTAGTCTCTAGCTTCAACGTCAAGCAGTTCTTATTAGCTGCGCTTCCATGGTTATCTCTTGCGCTGGTCATAGTTCTTGCTGTTTACTTCTTCATGAAGTCCAAGAATCCATTCAAGGCCGCCTTGAAGAAATCCAAAGATGTCCTGGATTGCTTTGATAAAGCGATCAAAAACTGCGATAACGCTAACAACACCCCAGCCAAGATCAGAGGCACTTATCGTCATCTTTTAAACAAGGTCAAAGTCTTAGATCATCAGATCACTTATAACCACGATGATGGTATTGATGATTTCAAGAAGTCTTTAGACTTGATCAAGGAATTAGAAACCATTCTCACTTCTCTTATCCAGTCTAAAAATGAGCAGTCCTTCAAGAACGTGAAGACCATTCTCACTACCTTGAAGAACACCAAGGTTCAGCACATCGATGACATCATCAATGAAATCGTCGCCAGCAATGATAAATATCAGAAATCTATCCAAGCCAGCAACGCCGCTCATCCAGAAAAGAAGTTACCAAAGAAGAAAAAAAGTATGACCGAAGATGAATACGATGCCTATTTAAGAAAAGCCGGTATCGGATACGACGCCGAAGATATTGATATCACCCCAGAAGATCCTAACGACTAAACAGATGGAGAGCTCTTTGGCTCTCCATTTTAAAATGAATGATAAATGATGAAACTCACCTTTGTGGATAGTATAATTATCTTATGATTTTTAAAGGTAGCAATTATGGAAAATAAGGACAAACTAGCAAAACTCACCTTAGAAGAAAAAGCCTCTCTCTTAGTTGGCAACAAGAACATGGAGACCAAGTCTTTTCCTTCTATCGATTTAAAACCTCTCATTTTATCCGATGGTCCAAACGGCATCAGAAAAGAACAGGCCCAAGAAGGTGCCTTTTCGGCTATCTCAAAAACTTTACCTGCCACCTGTTTTCCCTCCGATAATATGCTAGCGAGTTCTTGGAACGCTTCTCTTCTTCACGAAGTTGGTGTCGCTCTTGGGAAAGAAGCCAAGTTTTATGATGTCAATGTCCTTCTTGGTCCAGCCATCAACATTCAAAGAAATCCGCTTTGTGGAAGAAACTTCGAATATTACTCCGAAGACCCACTTCTGGCTGGTGAGATGGCAAGCGCTTATATAGATGGTGTACAAAGTGAAAACGTCTATTCTTGTGTGAAGCATTTTGCTTGTAACAACAATGAGAAATGGCGTTTTGTCGGTGACTCTTTGGTTGATGAGAGAGCGCTACATGAAATCTATCTCAAACCTTTTGAAATCGCCGTCAAGAAATCTCACCCCGGCATGATCATGACTTCCTATAACAAAGTCAATGGCACTCATATGAGCGAGAACAAAGAATTGCTCAATAATACCCTTAGAAAACAATGGGGATTTACTGGTGCTACCGTCTCTGATTGGGGTGGTGTTGTCTCTCGTGATCAGGCGTTAGATGCCGGTCAGGATTTAGAGATGCCTGGCATGGTTCAATATAATATCGATAGCATCGTCAATGCTGTCAAAGAAGGAAGACTTGAAGAAAGTAAGGTGGATGAATCCTGTCTTCGTCTGATGGATATGGTATCTAAGACCAAGGATAATGTTAAACCAGAGGAATCTATCTTCCAGGATCATAAGGAATTATCCTTAAAAGCCGCCATTGAAGGAGCAGTC
>CACXYG010000076.1 GCA_902771745.1 uncultured Erysipelotrichaceae bacterium
AAAGGCTCTTTCAATAGAATTGCGCCACAGTTTAGTGCGGCGCCGATATTATACCAATTCTGATGCTGATTTATCCCTCACGTGCACTATAGAGTTTTTATTCTACCAAGACAAGAATTAAAGTTCAATTCTACAGAAAAGGGCTGCCCGTTCACACATATCTATGTGGTTGGACAGCCCCTTTATCAGAGATTTACTTTTGCGTAACCGGATTTCTCAACCAGTTCCTGACCTTCAGGACCGACCACCCAATCCAGAAGCTTTTTGATGTTCTTGGTTTTTCTGTTACCTTCTTTGTAGGTGGCAACAAAGCAACTGGTCATCGGATAAGTTTCATTAGAGATGGTCGTCTTACTTGGTTCGACACCATTGACACTCAAGATCTTGATGTCATTAGCCTGTTGTAAGGCCGTAGCATAATAATAGAAGGAGAAGCCGATTGCACCAGGATAGTTATGATAATTAGAGACGACTTCAATGATACCGGACATGGCGCCAGAGATGAGTTCCTTTGGTGTATTGCTGGTATCGACATTAGGGAAATAACGATCAAAGGCCGTCTGAGAACCGCTGCCGGGATTACGGATGTAAGGAAGAATCTTGGTATCTGTACCACCGACTTCTTTCCAGTTGGTGATCTTGCCGTTGTAGATATCTCTAATCTGTTCCATCGTCAAGGAGTCAACATGGTTGTTGACGTTGGTGAAGAAGACAAAACCTTCTTTACCAATCGGTGTCATATTGAGAGTGAAATCACCGTTTTCCTCTTTTCCATTTTCGAGCAGATTCTCGTCAGGAGCAGCACCAAACATGACATCATTTAAACCATCAAATAAGTTATAGTAGCCACCGATGGTGTTGTTATAAGTGAAGGGGGAACCCGGTGCGTTTAAAGGTTCGATATTGGATGGATAAGTGGCATTGACAAAGGATGAATACATCGGGAATAAGGCAGCCGCTCCATCGACAACAGGAAGTTCATCTAAGATGCTGAACTGTAGGGAGGCTTTTTTATCTAGACGAGCGATTTTGCTGTTTTCATCAAATGGCAGATACTGATTGGTGTCGATGCTGGTGTTATCCACGATGATCTTGGAATAGTGATAAGCATCAGCAATACCAACACCACCTAAGGTTAAGCCGGTAGCAACAGTGATTCCTAAGGCGACTAATAAGGTAATCTTTCTTGCTTTCTTGTTGGTGATAAACCAAGCGACAAACAAAGTGATGATCGCCAATAAGAAGCCAAAGGAAGCGAAGTAGTATTTCGGATAAATAAAATACAGCATAAAATAATAGACCCATCCTAGGATGAATCCAGCCACTGCTAAAAGAATGATTTTACCAATGGTTGCTAAAACACGGAGTACGACATCAGACGAATTTTCTTTCATTTTTGCGTTCCTCTATATACGTTACATACAGTTCTATTATAGTAACGATTATATTTTTGTCAAATAATTAAGGGAACAAACATATCCTTTACTTATTTGGAATAGGTATAAGTGATATCTAGTTTTAGAGTATTGCTTTCCTCTCCTTTACTCTTGGTGGTGTTGATACTGATGGTAGTGATAAGACCATAGGAGTTAAATTCGATGGTCTGTTCACTTACGGTTTCACCAGTGATGGTGGTATGAGCTTTAAATCCTTCACTGCTACCATAATAATAAGTAGAAGAACTATCAGCCTCACTTTCACTAAGAATATCCTTAGCCATGAAGTTGACATAACTAGAAGAGTAGTAGGCGGATTCAGAAATGGTATTGGTCGTGAAACGAGATGTCGTTTCTTCTAAATAGTATTCGATCTGATCGATTTTATAATCGTGGATGGATTTCTTGGTCGTGGTACGAACAAAGCCATCGGCGATGACTTTCGTATATGGATGGGAAGAGACTTCTCCAGCTTTTTGAATAAAGGAGGCGTAAGTCACTTCGGATTGACAACCACCTAAAAGAAATAAACTAGCTAAGGCGATGAGCAGATTTTTTCTTTTTGGTTGGTTCATTATGATTCCCTCGTTAATCATTATATCTTTATTCACAATAAATGTATAAAAAAAGTATCCCAAGTGAAGAATCACTTGGGAAGTATCTGGACCACATCGAGGGCCTACTATGTATAGTATAGAGTGTTAAAACCAGCAAAACAATAAACTGATAGTTTAATGATAGCATAGAAAAAAGCCCGATTGCTCGGGCTTGATTTTACACGATGGTGGATCCTAAGGGACTCGAACCCTTGGCCCACTGATTAAGAGTCAGTTGCTCTACCAACTGAGCTAAGGATCCATGCAACAAAATCGTGCTTGTAAAGTATATTACAAGCATGAAATTATTGCAAGAGTTATTTATGAATTATTTTCAAAAATAATGATTCTAACTTTATTTATTCTCAACTTCTGGCTTTTCCAGGCGCATTCTATGGGCGATTGTACTCGTTTCTGCAAAACGGACCAACATACCAAGAAGGGCAGATAAACCAGTGAGATAGATGATTAACAACAACCACATCGGTTTGGTCAGACTGGTAAAGTCGATACCGACAATCTGATGGCAGAAAGAATGATAGGCAGGACTGGAAGAAGGAATCATACCAAAGCCAAAGACCATGAGACAAACTAAGAAGATGGTGATGACAAAGCCGATGAAACGATAACGATTCTGGCGATTGGATAATGGGAAGAGAGGTGAACAGCAGTTATAAGCCATACCTAAACCGACAAACGTCATACTTAAGGAGTTGAGAGTTCTAAAAGCAAGTTCATCCTGAGCTGTCATTTGACCAGCGGCATCTAAAGTGAATTCCAAGAAGTTACCAGGAAGCGAGAACAAGATATAGTTCATACTGACAGCGATAATCAGACATAAACCCGCCGGCACGGCACGAATGAAGGTGTTGGATAGGAAGTGACCGGTGATTGGCGCATCGTTTTGCTGAACGGCCAAGAAGACCGAAACAAAGCCGATACAGATCATTTCCGTAACCAAGAGGTTGTTTGGATCAAACGGATACTTGATACCATTACCACCATTGAGATAGGTGAGCAAAACGATGATGGTGAAGACGATGGTGAAGATGGTCTTCATCAAGTAGAGAGCGGAAGAACGCTGAACGTTGTTGACGACTCTTCTACCTTCTCTGACCGCTGATGGCATAGAGGCAAAGTTGGAATCCATCAAGACTAAGTTGGCAGTGTTTCTGGCAGCGCTAGAACCATTGGCCATCGCTACGGAGCAATCCGCCTTCTTCATGGCCAGTAAGTCGTTGACACCATCACCTGTCATACCGACGGTTTTACCCTGACGCTTTAATTCGGCAACGATGATGGCTTTCTGTTCTGGAGAGACACGACCAAAGACCGTATACATATTGACGATATCTTTGACCTGACTTTCATTTAAGCCTTCTAAGGAGATACACTTCTCTGCTTCAGGAACACCGCATTTTTTAGCGATTTCACTAGCAGTGAGCGGGTTATCACCAGAGATGATCTTGATGTCGACACCATTTTCGATAAACCATTTGATGGTATCAGGAGCTTCATCACGGACATGATCTTCTAAGGTGAAGACGGCAATCGGTTTAAAACGATCTTTGATTTCGCCATTCATGATGGAGTTATCGCTGTGGCAGAGCATGACGACACGATAACCGGCCGTCTCTTTCTTGGCGATATATTCGCCTAATGTTTTATCTCTACCTTTGTAGATATATTCTGGAGCGCCAAGAACAAAGGTGCCCATGTTATGGAATTCGACTGCCGAATACTTTCTAGCGCTAGAGAAAGGAATGCTGTTGACGACACGATATTCTTTGCGCAACGGGAATTTTTGAGACAAGGCTATGGACGTCTGGTTGGATTCTGAGAAAGCCGCCAAGTAAGAACCGACGAGTTTTTCCATCTCGTAGCCATTATCGACCATCAAGATTTCATCTACGCGCATAGAACCATCAGTCAAAGTACCGGTTTTATCTAAGCAGAGAACGTTGACTCTCGCTAACATCTCCACAGAATACAAGTCTTGGACTAAGGCGTTTTGTTTGGATAGGGAGAGAATGGAAGTGGCTAAAGAGACAGATGTCAACAAGTACATACCTGAAGGAATCATACCGACCATACTAGCCGCCATAGCTTTGACGGTATCACCAGCGACTAAGAAGAGCTCTCTTCCATTAGAGTAGTAAGCAAGCCACTGGGTCCAGAAGGTTAAGGCGCCCAAAGGAAGAATGATGAAACCGATGATTTTAATGACTGCATTTAAGGAACGGACCAATTCCGATTTTGGTTTGGTCAATTCTTTGGCTTTGGCTTGGATACCAGAGATGTAGTTATAATCACCGACCAAGTCGGCCTGAACGGTACCAGAACCAGAGACGATGAAGGAACCAGCATAGATTTTATCGCCTGGTCTTTTGGATATCGGTAAGGATTCACCAGTTAAAAGAGATTCATTGACTTCGATTTTGCCATCTTTGAGGATGGAATCAGTCGGAATCTGATCACCGATTTTCAGAATATAGATATCATCTAAGACGATGTCTTCGGTCTGCAGGACAACTTTTTTACCATTGCGGAGAACTTCAAAGGAACTTGAGGTGACCAGTTTTAATTTATCGATGGTGTATTTGGCCTTGATTTCCTGGAAGATACCGATAGCGGTATTGACCACCGCGATGACAAGGAAGGTAAGTTGGGTGGATTGCTGGAAGATAATCAACAGCAAGGCAATACCAAAAAGAAGCATGTTAAAGAAGGTCACAACGTTTTCATAAATGATGCGGCCGATGCTCTTAGAAGTTCTTAATTTAGAAGTGTTGGTCAAGCCACTTTCTTTACGTTGGTTGACCTGTTCTTCATTTAAACCTTGATCCAGTTTTGGTTGATAACGAGGGGTGTCTAAAGGGAGCTGACGAACGCTCAGTGGCGGTTTGACATCAGCGTGTTTCTGAATTTCTTCTTTACTTAAAATGGTGGTATCTTTGGATACCTTTACCATTTCTTCTGTCTGTTTATTATTGTTTTTATCTTCATTGGCCGTTTTTTTACGGCTGAAGAACTTATTTTTGATATCACTAAAACCCATGATGTTAATATTGTATCAATATTAAGGGTTCGTTTTGTAGGTTAAATCGAATTAATTGTTTTTTGGCTTACCAGGAACAATGTGGTGTTTTCTACAACGGGCTTCATAAGATTCCTTGGCACCAACCTGGATGACAGGGTCATCATAGTTGGCGGGTTCCCCGTTGACTAAACGCTGTGTTCTAGTAGCAGCACAACCGCAGACAGTACAAGCCGCGGTAAGTTTAGTGACAAATTCTGCTCTAGCTAATAGAACTGGCATAGGACCAAAAGGTTCTCCTCTGAAGTCCGTATCCAAACCAGCAACGATGACACGAATGCCACGATCGGCAAATTTCTCGACCAAATCGACAATAGGGTCACCAAAAAACTGAACTTCATCAATGGCTACTACCTGAACATCAGGAGTGACAAGATCATCGATTTCCTGGGTGTTTCTGACAGCGTAAGCCTGATACTTCTCACCATCGTGAGAAGCGATAGCTGTTTTATCATAACGGTTATCGATGGCTGGTTTAAAAGCGATGATTTTCTGGTGGGCATAGGTGAGGGTTTTAACGCGACGAATGAGTTCTTCGCTCTTACCGGCAAACATAGGTCCGCAGATAACTTCTAACCAACCTTTTTGTAATTCTTGATACATGATAGGTAACCTCTTTCTTTCGTATGAAACAATCAAATTATAGCAAAGAAAAAGGTTCATTCTAGAAGAAGTAAGCAACTTTGAATGAACCGTCGTATGTGAACTAAAAAGTATGCCGTTGACTTGGGCGAAATTGGAAATCAAAGCTGGAAAACACAAAATTTCTTACTTGTAGAATTCCTGAAGAATCTTCATGACTTCTTCCATGATTTTTAAAGAATGAAGTTCATCCTCTCTATCTTCCATGGAATGAGAGTCGATATCAAGAATATGAGCATGTGGGAAATGGGATAATTTTGCAGTGGTATTCTCCATATAGGAATCAGTTCTAGCCGCAAAGATTAAATCATTCTCTTTGATAAAAGGAAGCATTCTATCGACGGGTGTGAAATAGATGTGGGTGAGATGATCAATATGGTGATCAGCGCCATATTGACTAGCGACTACCGTACCTAAAGATTTTGATAAGAAGATGATTTCATCATATTTAGCAAAATCGATGTCAGCTAAGACTTTTTCTGTTTCCTTATAAGCGGCAGCAAAGTTTTCTGACAAAGGTATCATATCTTTGGTTTCTCGATCAGCGTCATAATGAAGATAGATCATTTCAAATCCGCGTCTTTGAAGATAGCAAGAAGGATAATAAAGAAGTGAACGATCACAAGAGTATCTACGACCAGGGAAAACAACACAAAGTTTTTGAGACATATTGATTTTTAAATTCCTTTCTGATGGTATTTTTAGAGATTTTTAATAAATATTCGTGATTTTATTACAAAAAACTGACAATTTATGATGTGTGACATACAGTCTGAGCGTGGGAGCACTACCAAGTTTTTAAATTTGATAGACTCTCTTTATAGTATACCAACCCAAGGAGGTACACAAATGAAAACAGGTGAAATTTTAGTTATCAAAGAGGACAAACTTCTTGTTCTTAGCAACAACCGTTATTATATCGTCAAAGGCGAAGGTGAAGTAGGAGATAAAGTAGAGTTTGATATTGATAAAGCTCTACCGATGCCATCTTATTTATTTGCTATCGCCGCCATTGAAGATGAAGACTTAGAACAGACGATGAAGTTCATCAAGTCAGAATGGTTCAAAGATTAAACTGACCAGTCGCAAGACTGGTCTTTATCATATATAATA
>CACXYG010000077.1 GCA_902771745.1 uncultured Erysipelotrichaceae bacterium
AGGCTCTTTCAATAGAATTGCGCCACAGTTTAGTGCGGCGCCGATATTATACCAATTCTGATGCTGATTTATCCCTCACGTGCACTATAGAGTTTTTTCTTTATGAACTATCCAAAACTGCTTTTCCTTTTGTTTTTAAAGGAGGAACTTCGTTATCTAAGGGGTATGGATTGATCAATCGCTTTTCCGAGGATTTAGATCTTTCTATGAATAAAAAGCCGACAGAGAGTGAAAAGCGTAAATCGAATGAAATTATTATTAATGTAGGTGAAAAATTGGGCTTGGAATTGTCTAATGCTGATAGGATTAAAGCAAGATATAATTACAATAAATATGTGTTTCAATATGATTCTTTGTTTGCTCCTGAGAAATTAGAAATCATCGTTGAAACGAGTTATTATCAAAGTGTTTATCCGACCTTAAAACATGTGATTAATAGTTATGTAGGTGTATTTCTCAAAAAGAATAAAATAACTTTGCCCATTCCATTTGTTATTGATTTTGAAATGAATGTACAATCCATTACGAGAACGTTTATCGATAAAGTTTTTGCTATTTGCGACTATAGAATTCAAAACATGGAAGAAAGAGACTCAAGACATTTATATGATATTGCCAAAATAATCCCTTTGATCAAGTTTGACGAGGATTTAGACTGTTTAATTGACGATGTCAGAAATGATAGAATGCAATCAAAAAATAATCCTTCTGCGGATTTAAAATATGATATTAACTCTATGTTAAAAGAGATTATCTCTAGTAGATTTTTCGAGAAAGATTATAATTATTTGACGAGCAGATTATTGTATGAAGATTATTCTTATGATAAGGCTATTTCTAATGGAATTGCTAAGATTATAGATACAAATGTATTCGCATATAAAAAGATATAAAACATTCGTAATTGAAGTCGTTCCTGCTATCTATGATATTGAGTCAGGTAGAGTACGTTTCTTAGATTAAGCTTTTAACTTCTTGATGAGTTCTTTGACCTGTAAATGAAGTTCGCTTTTCTTACCATCGGTATGAAGAATATAATCGAGTTCATGATGATGTTTATCATAGGAATTCAACTTATTGAAGTTTGCTCGAGAGGGGTCTTCTCCCCTCTCTTTTAAATGCTCTTTCTGACGGGTGGTCTCTACACCTACGATGATAGTAAAATCATCTTGCATATGAGCATCAAATAAGACGGGAATTTCTAAGGCTTTGTCTTTATTGTTATGATTGATGATGAAGTTATTTGCTTTTTCTCTGACTTTGCTGAAAATCAAAGAGAGATATTTTCTTTTGAAGACTTTATCTGTGCTGAGAAGTTCAGCAATCTTCTTTTTATCTAACTCTGGAGTAAAGACGATAGGGAATTTCTCTTTTAACTGTTTTAAAAAGACTGGATCAGCATAAAGCTGATGGACGCATTCATCCGCTGACCAGGTAAGGAAGCCTTCTTTATTGAAGTAATGGACAGCCAAAGACTTACCAGATGCGATTTTACCAGTGACGGCGATGGTTAAACCAGTATGCTGACAAACCGGGCAGAACTCCGTTCCTCTACCTCCGACAAATCTCTTCTCGATTTTATGATGACAGATCGGACATTTTTTGTTATGTTTTGAGTAAACTTGAAGGAAATTTTGGAATTCTCCTGGCATACCATCTCTTGCATGATAAGTACGGATGGTGGAACCATTATACTGAATTGCGGTGTTTAGAATACGGATGGATTCTTCTAATATGTGAGAACAATCCTCTTTCTTGATCTTCTTTCCAGGGAGGAATGGAGATAACTTACAAGCATATAAAACTTCATTGGCATAGATATTCCCTAAGCCAGACATGATGGATTGATCAAGCAGGAGTTCTTTCATCATCTTACTGGATTTATGGTACTGCTGATAAAGATAAGAAGCATCCTTGATGTCATAAGGTTCTGGCCCTACTTTACTAAGAGGACCTTCTTCCTCGTTTCTTAAATAGTGGGTAACACCAAACTTTCTGGTGTCATAAAAGGCTAAACCTTCATCAGTATCCATAAAAGGAATAAACAAGGAAAGATGAGCTAAGGAATGATTGGTTTTATTTACAACATAAAGCTTTCCTTCCATTTTCAAATGGAACAGGATCTTATGTGCGTCATCTAAATAAATCAGGATATATTTACCTCTTCTTTCTACCGAGGTAACAGTTTTACCCTTTAAGGCAGATACATATTCTTCTAAAGGAGAATGAACGGCCTTTTTCCAATAGATGACAGGACTATCTAATCTTTTACCTTCCAAAAGAGGTTTTAGTTCTCTTTTGACAGTCTCAACTTCCGGAAGTTCTGGCATATTAATGAGCCTCGTACCAAGTAAGAGCGGCAGTTCCATCTACTTCTAGTGGAACGGATAATTCCATCGCCTCATCCATACATTTCTTGAGTAATGGTGTGACGATATCTAATTCGTCTTCCGGAACTTTGAAGATGAGTTCGTCGTGAATCTGCAAGACAATCTTGGTCTTATAACCTTCTAAGGCTTTGGCACACTTGATCATAGCAACTTTAATCAAGTCAGCAGCACTGCCTTGAATGACTGTATTGGTAGCAGCTCTTTCCGAGAAGGCACGCAAGGCGAAGTTTTTCGCGTTGATATCTTTTAAGTAACGACGTCTATTTAAAATCGTGGTGACATAGCCATCTCTTCTCGCTCTAGCGACACAATCGTTCTGGAACTGGTCGATGCCGTCAAAAGCAGCCTTGAACTGTTTGATCAGTTCACCAGCTTCCTTTGGTGGAATGTCAAGTTGCATGGCCAAACCATAAGAAGAAATTCCATAGACGATACCAAAGTTGACAGCTTTGGCTCTTCTTCTCATTTCGGATGTTACTTCATCAAATGGAACGCCAAAGACACGAGAGGCGGTAGAACGATGGATGTCTTTTCCTTCCTTAAAGATCTCTTTTAAGACGTTGATGGAGGCGACATGGGCAAGCATTCTTAATTCAATCTGAGAATAGTCTAAGGATAAAAGATAATATTCTTTGTTTGGATAGAAGAACGCCTTACGGATATTCTTACCTTCTTCGGAACGGATGGAGATGTTCTGTAAGTTTGGTTCTGACATACTAAGTCTACCTGTAGCGGTCAAAGCCTGGTTATATAAAGCGTGGATCTTAGAATCTGATCCGATATGTTCTGGTAAGGCAGTGGTATAGCCGTTGACTAACTTTGCATAGGTTCTATACTGGATGACTTTATCGACGATGGGATGATCGTTTCTATGGGCGTTAAGGACATCGATACCAGTACCTTTTTCGCCCTTGTATTTGACGATACCCAAATCGGTAAATAAGACCTGCTCTAACTGCTTGGTGGAATTGATGTTGAATTCTTTACCAGCCATGGTGTAGATATCTTGCTGTAAATCGGAAAGAATCTTGGTGTATTCTTCATCGATGGCATCTAGAGATGGTCTATCGATTGGGAAACCTTCGATTTCCATATCGGCAAGAATGTTTGCAAGAGGCATTTCTACTTCCTGGAAGAGTTTTTCTTCTTCATTCTTCTTGATATCGGATAAGACGCTGTCTTTTAAGTCAGCGGTAAAGCCGGCAATCTGACAAGCGATGCTCTTATTCTGATTTAAGGAGATACCATAATTCATAAATAAGGCTTCTCTTCTTTGACCAGAATCCGGATTGATCAAATAGGTGGCTAAAAGCAGATCAAAGGTTACACCTTTAATCTTTGGATAACCGTTTCTATTTAGTAAGACCTGTAAACCCTTGATATCATAGACAGCTAAGTCTTTCTCTTCTTTTTCAAGATAGGACTTAAAATCAGCATCTTCTTTAGCAAGTTTATGAGGGAAGATATAGACTTTATCTTTACTGGCTAAAGCAAAAGAGAACAATTCCGCAGTGTTTTCATTATCGCTGCTAGAATCATAAGTCAAAGCTAAAATAGAATCAGGAATCTCTTTAAAAGCAGAGATATGAACAAATTCACGTTCGACAAATTTGCTGGTGATGGCTTCTTCCATCTGGTCATCCATCTCAGGAGCAAATAACGACATCTGAGCATCGGTATCATCGACAATACCAGGCATTCTATCAACCGCCTTCAAGAACTGGGCTAACTGATACTTTAAATAGAACTTGGTGAGTTTGGATTTATGATAAGGCGTATAGATAGCCTTAGTGTAATCTTCTTTCATATCCAGAGTGGTTTCAATAGTAGCAAGCTTTTTAAAGAACTTAGCCTGGTCAGCACCCGCTAAGATCTTCTGGTTGATCTTTGGTTTCTGATTGGATTCACAATAAGCTAAGATCTCATCTAAATGACCATATTCATTTAAAAGCTTCATAGTGGTCTTTTCACCGACACCTGGAATACCTTTATAGTTATCACTTGGATCGCCAGAGATACCCTTGAAATCCGTGATCTGATCTGGATTTAGACCAAAGAGATTATGAAGGTTAGCCTTGGTGTAATCAATTGTTTCGGTTAAACCCTTCTTTAAGAAGCAGACATGGACATTATCACCTAAATCCAAAAGCTGCAGAAAGTCTTTATCAGAAGTAAAAAGAGTAACCTCATCACCCTGAGCGGCTGCATATTTAGCCATGGAACCAGCTAAATCATCACCCTCATAACCATCCAGTTCTTTCCAATAGATATCCATGTACTCTAAAAGTTCACGAGCGATTGGCATCTGGGCAATAAGTTCACTAGGAACTGGTGCTCTTTGGGCTTTGTATTCTTCAAATTCCTGCTTACGGAAAGTTGGTTTACCAGTATCAAAAGAGATGAAGAGATGATCATGCTCTTTTAATTGGGATTTAATCTTCTTGATGAGGTTATGGAAGGCGTAGACCGCATTGGTGGGAATACCTTCCTTGGTGGTCATCAAGTTGCCGGTATAAGCTGTGGAATAATAGGAGCGGAAGAGGAGGGAATTACCATCGACGATATATGTTTTATTCATGTTTTACTACCTTTCTGTTGCAGTTGATGACATCCTCTGCATGGATGGCGATATTATCTTTGAAAGGAATATTTCCTTTGACCAAGATGAAATCATATTTGCTGATATCCTGTTTCTGATCTAGATAGAGACGATAATGTCTGTTCTCATCATCGATGGTAACGACATTGGCAAGTTCAAGAGCCGAAGTATCGGTGACGATGAAGGTATGATAGTCTTCTTTATAGAAGATACGCGGTAAACGAACCGATAATATTTTACCTAAGGCCATCTTTTCCAAATAGAGCATCTCACCGATATCTTCGCCATCATCTTTTAATGGTGGAATGTTCTCTATTGGATAATCAAAGTGGGCAAAGCCGAGATAGGAATCGAGGTTGTTCTTCATGGCTACTCTGGATTTACATAGAGAGTCAAAACAACCGCCGTCAATCAAAGAGTAGATGGCTTTATAGTCATTTTGCGTGATATAACTATCCATTCTCTTAGCAAAGTCATAGAAGGACGTGAATGGTCCATTGCCTCTTTCCTTGTCGATAGCATCGACAAGTTTATCAGCATGAACAGCACCATTTAATGGCAGATAGACGTCTTTATCTGAGAAGTGATATCCGCTCTTTAAGGAGATGTTGATGTTTGGATTTCTCATCTTGATATGACGTTTTCTGAGTTCTTCAATGATGCTTGTCACTTTATAGGAACTAAAAGATTCCATCTCTAAGGCAGTCGAGTAGAATTCGATTGGATAGAAGGTCTTATAGTAAAGCAAAGAATAGGTGATTAAACCATAGGCGTAAGCGTGGGCCTTGTTAAAACCGTATTGAGCAAATTTTTCAATATCTGCAAAGATGTTCTCGGCGTTCTCTTGAGTAATTTTATTTGCTTTACAACCATCGATGAACTTGGTCTTATAGGCTTCCATCTTAGAAATCTGCTTCTTGGAGATGGCTCGACGGAATAAATCGGCTTCCCCTAAGGAAAAGCCAGCCAAGACCTGAACTGCCTTCATGATCTGTTCCTGATAGACCATGATGCCATAAGTCTCATCTAGGATATCTTTTAATCTAGTATCCGCATAAGAAATCTTTTCTTTTCCGTGCTTACGAGCGGCAAAGTTAGGGATGTAATCCATCGGACCAGGACGGAATAAGGCAATGGTTGCAGCTAAGTCCGTAAAACTGGATGGTTTGATCTGACGGATGGTCTTTCTCATACCATAGGAAGTATCTAACTGGAAGATTTCAACAACATCTTCCTGATTTAAGACCTGATAGACTTTAGGATTATCTAAATCCGCATAGATATCCGGAAGTTCTTTCTTGTTAGCGACAATCTTTTCTTCGATATGCTTCAAGAAGGTGAGATTGCTCAAAGCTAAGATATCGACTTTTAAAAAGCCGAGTTGCTCCATATTGGGATATTCATATAAAACCGTACCGGTCTTACCATCTCTTACAGGACAGGTGATATAGATTGGATCTTGTGAGATGATGGCACCAGGAGCATGAATGGATGTGTTGATGGGAAGTCCCATTAAGGATTCAGCAATATCACAGATTTTCTGATAATAAGGATCTTGATATAACTTGGTAAAACTCTCCCCTTTGATCGGGTCGTCCTTGGCTTCTTTGAAGTTGGTGGCTTTATCAGAGATAGATTGCGTGAGTTTCTTTAAACGGTTGGCCTGGACACCTAAAACAGGACCGATCATGTTCAGACAGCTCTTTGGTTTGAGTTTGACAAAGGTGACGATATCAGAGATATGATCTTCACCATACTTCTTCTTGAGATAACTGACGACTTCGTTACGTCTTTCAT
>CACXYG010000078.1 GCA_902771745.1 uncultured Erysipelotrichaceae bacterium
GTCTTATTCACCCTCAATGAAAAGGACTACATCGTCCTTGCTACCTTAAAGAACTGCTTCCAGGGTGGTATGAGAGGTAAGATCCAGATGGGTACTGCCTGGTGGTTCAACGATCATTTCGATGGCATGGATGCTCAGATGAAGAAGTTATCTGATGATGGTCTCATCTCTTGCTTCATCGGTATGCTTACTGACTCCAGATCCTTCTTAAGCTATCCAAGACACGATTACTTCAGAAGAGAAATGTGCAACTTCTTAGCTAACCTTGTCTTAGCTGGCAGATATCCAGATGATGAAGAAACCTTAGGCAAGATTGTTGAAGATATCTCTTACAACAACGCCTTAAAGTACTTCCAGAGATAAACTAACTCATATAAAAAGCCCGCAGGTCATAGTTACTAGCGGGCTTTTTTATCGATTACATGATGCTTTTTCTAAGTTCCAACACCGCATCAGTGTAAAAACTTGGAAGTTCAGAACCCAGTTTGTTATAAGTCCAGTAGACGCGGGTCTCACATCTTGGATATTCTTCAAAACGAGCCGTGCGAACTCTGTTGACGTTCGACCAGTCAGCAAAGCCTAAAGGGCTGATATGACTGTCATACTGGCAATGGGCAAAGACGGCTTTACCATAATCACGCCATGGTCTAGCAAGATAGATAGAATGATCCATGACCCCTTCTTCTTTTAAGAAACTGCACTGGTAGAAGAGATAACCAAAAGTATCTTTTAAGGAGTGGGAAGGTGCGACAACATAAGTCTCACCGCGGACGTCATTGAGAGTGACAAGCTGACAATTATCAAAGATAGCACGACCAGCGCCAAAGATGAAATCTACCGTTCCTTCAATGCGACATTCCGAGAAACAATTTGTAGCATTGCCATCAAAGTATCTCTCGTCTTGAGGAAGGAAATCGATATATCTGGTGCATAAGTCATCCGGTAATGGGCCGACAAATAGGGTGTCTTGAGTGGAGACGAAATGACAACGGATAAAGATGTTATCATCCCCATAGACACCAACGGCAACTTCTTGACCTTTGACTTCTGGTTCTTTGGAAATGTTGGCGACTTGAAGATTGATGAAGATATTATGAGAACCGGTGACTTTTAAGGCAGCGGTCTTCCAGGTGGTAAGTTCATTACCCTCGTTATCTAACATGTTTGCGTAGAGAGTGGAATCTAATTCATAACAATCATCTGAGATGATACGGAAATAATCAAAGTTGAATTTGATGTTGGCAATCTCGTTACCTTTTCCTTTTATATATATAGTATAGGGAGTCTTGGGATTGTTAACTCGTAGGGTCGTACAAAGAGCGATGAGTTCTTTATAGGAAGAGACGGTAAATTCTTTGCTGTTTTCAAAATAGGATAAGGAAATCATATACTACCCCCTTTATTTATCCATATTATTATAATGAGGAAGAAGGAGAAAAATATAATGGAAATCAAAATTGGTGTCAGAGCACACGATTTATCGGAAAAACAAACGCCGGAACAATTAGCGGACGTAGTCGCTTGTTATGGATTTGAGAATATCCAGCTGGTCTTCAATAAGGCTTTAAATGAATTCTCTTATGACGAGGACTTTGTTTTAAGAGTGAAGAAGAATTTAGATGCTAAGAATATCAAGGTCACCATGCTTGGCGCCTATTTCAACCCGGTTCACTCTCATCGTGATGTGGTGGAAAAAGGTATTGAGAACTTCAAGGCCAACTTGAGAATCTCTCATTATTTTGATGGTGTTCCCTATGTCGGCAGTGAAACGGGTTCTTATAACGATTCTCCTTGGATCTATGTTCCGAAGAATCGGACTGAAGAAGGTTATCAGGAGACCAAGAAAGTCTTTGTCGACTTAAAAGACTATGCGGAATCCATCTCTTCTAAGATGGCTATTGAATCCGCTTGGGGTCATGTCATCTATAGTTATCAACAGCAGGCTAGACTTCTTCAGGAACTCAACTCTGATAATGTTTATGCTACGGTTGATCTCTATAACCTTTTATATGAAGGTAACTTTCAGCAAAGAGATGATATCTTTGAGGGTGCTTTAAAGACCTTAGGAAATAAGGTCAAGATTATCCATATCAAGGATGCTGATGTCATCGAAAATAAGTTAGTTCAACTAGCTCCTGGTGATGGTAAATTCCATTATGATTTCATGGTTGATTGCGTTAAGAAGTATGCTCCAGATGCCACCTTGGTCTTTGAAGGCGTCAGAGCAAACAAGATTGAACAAGCGTTGAAACTTATTAAATCTCTGATTTAAGACAACTCAGCAAAAGCCAAAACTCAGCGATTTATAGGGTGATTACTTAAAAGTCACCCTATTTTTTATGCAGAGTACAGAGTGGATTTTGCAAGAAAATGTACGCCAGTTTAAATATTCCATAGTTGTTTTTGCAATGTAAAAATAAGATAACTTGTATACAAGGAAGAACTATGTCAAGAGGAAATTAAAAATGTTTACATAACTAAAAAGCCGATAATTAAGGGCAAAAAGGAGGAACTTAATTATAGAAGAAAACAAAAATCAGGGTCATGTGGTACAATATATGCAAGCGGTTACAGCATAAAACGTTTTTGCAATGAAATTTAACAAAAAAAGTTATGAAGCATTCGACCTCTTCATCTTCACTCTCATCGCTTGTGTAGTGGAAGGCCTAAACGTCTTCGTGTTCAACATGATGACGATTAAAATTGGTGAATTCTACTTCAACCAAATCTACACGCTCTCGTTTGCTGCACTGTTAGGAATGATTGCAATATTCCGCTGGAACGCTCACGGACTGATCGTCGCTCCGTTAGCTGGACTTACCTCCGTGCTGGTCAGATTCTCCTTACACCAAGAAGTAAGCGTGAATCTCTGGTTGGCATTCTCGGTAGGTTACTTCGCACTCGCTGTCTGTCTCTTATTTTTCCATAAAAGAGACAAAACAGAACTTCGCAAAGACAAGGGCATGATGATCTTCTACTACTTCGCAGGCTATCTCTCCTTAGAAGTGGTCAGAGCTCTCTGCCAAATCGGTGTAGCAAACTATTGGGTCTTGCTGCTCGATTATGTCGCCTTCGACTTGATCAATATCGTCTTCAGCTTCTTGGTATTCCTCATCGCACTCAAACAAGACAGTCTGATTGTCGATATGAACCTCTATTTGGAACATCTCCATGACATCACGGAAAAGCTAGGGGGTCAAGATGTTGTCAGCAGGAATATCAACATCAATGTCGAAGAACTTGCAGAAGCCGACGAAATCAATGAGGCTGCCATCCTGGATGGTGGCACATTGAGCAGGGAAGATCTGAAGATGATGGAAGCCTACAGACGAAAATTCGAACACAGAGAAAGTAAGTACGATAGGGAAAATGAAGAATTGGAATCCTATCGAAAAGAAAAGGAGGCAGCAACACATGGCCGTCGCTAAATCATTACCAAAAGCCACAGAAGAAGAAATTCAATCAATGGAACGTGGCTATTGGAGACAAAAATTCCATGATATGTTAACCGATTGGAGACTCTACGTGATGTTCTTCCCACTCTTCTTCTTCCTCGTTGCGTGGAAATACTTCCCAATCGCATCTATGATCGTTTCCTTCAAGGATTTACAAATTGACTCTAGTTTCGGTGGTGGTGCATTCACCTCCGACTTTATCGGTTTCGATTCCTTCTTATACCTCTTTGGTAGAACGGAATTCTGGACTGCTTTCAGAAACACCTTTGCTTTATCCTTCTATGGCCTTCTCTTCGGTTTCCCATTCCCAATCATCTTGGCCTTGTTCTTCTCTGAAATCAGAAATAAATGGTACAGAGCTGTTGTCCAGGTCTTCACCTACTTACCAAAGTTCATCTCTTTGGTTGTTATGACCACCATGGTCGGCATGTTATTACAGCCATCCACTCAGTACTCTGAAGCTGGTGCTCTTGCCTTTATCTTTGAATCTATGGGTTCTGGCGATATCTTACATAACCCAGCAGCCTTCCGATCTATCTTCACCGTCTCCGGTATCTGGTCTGATGCAGGTTATGGTTCTATCGTCTACTTTGCAGCCATCTTAGGTATCTCACCGACGAACTATGAAGCGGCGAGAATCGACGGCGCAAATAAGATGCAACAGGTTAGATACGTCACCTTCCCAGGTATGGCGCCGACCTTAATCATCATGCTTATCTTGAAGATGGGTCAGCTTCTTACCATCGGTTATGAAAAAGTCTTCTTGTTACAAGGCTTCACTCAGGACTACACAACTTCTCAGACGGTTTCCACTTACGTCATCAACGTCATCATGAAACAGGCCAATATGAATCAGGGTGTCGGTGCGGCAGCAGATATGTTCAACTCATTACTATCCATGTTGCTGGTCTTGGGTTCCAATAAGATCGCGAGAAAAGTCTCGACGACGTCTCTCTTCTAGGAGGTTAACGAAATGGCAGATAAAACTAACGCTAAAGGCCTCAAGAGAAACATCAAAGGCTCTTCCGGTTCCGCTAAATTAGATACTTCTGAATTAATCTTCAAAATTGTCGCTTACTTCTTCGTCTCCATCTTCGCGTTGATGTGTTTATACCCACTTGTCTACGCCCTCTCTGCTTCTATCTCCGCTGGTGCTGATGTCTTAGCCGGTAAGGTTCTCTTGTTCCCAATCGGCTTCCAACTCGACGCCTTCGCAAGTGTTATCAACAACAAGTTGTTCTGGATCTCCTACTCCAACACCTTCTTCGTCACCTTGTATGGTACGGTCTACTGTATGGGTCTTTCCATCTTAGGCGGCTACGCCTTAAGTAAGAAGAGACTTGTCGGTCACTCCTTGTTCAACTTCTTACTCATCTTCACCATGTGGTTCTCCGCTGGTGTTATCCCGATGCATCTTAACTACCAGGCTACCAGATCCATCCTCACTTCTATCGGTATCGTCGATCAGAAGTGGCTTATCGTCTTAGCCATGGGTATGTCCGCCTACAACGTCATCTTACTTAGAAACGCCTTCGAATCTGTTCCAAAGGAAATCGAAGAAGCCGCCACAGTCGATGGTGCCAACGACTTCCAGATTATGTCTAAAATCTATGTTCCAATGAGTAAGGCTACGGTTGCCACTGTTGGCTTATTCTACGGTATCTCTCGTTGGAATGGTTACTTCTGGGCCATGAAGGAAGTCGATAACGCCTATGATTTACCTCTTCAGGTTATCATTCAGACACAAATCTCCGATATGCAGGAGCAAATGGCTGAAAATGGTGCTTCCTTGATCAATGGTACTTATGCCGCTCAATCTCTCATCTACGCCATGATTATCTTCGCAATCGTTCCAATTCTCATCATCTATCCATTCATTCAGAAATACTTCGCAGCTGGTGTCAACTTGGGCGGTGTCAAAGAGTAGTTGTCAATTGTTGTTTATAGTCGATACGGGACGATACGGGACGTTAATAAATGGATTACATAGGGGGAAAATTACAAATGAAATCCAAAAACTTATTAACAAGTGTCTTAGCGATTGCTTCACTTGCCTTAACCGCTTGTGGCGGTTCCACTTCTTCTTCTTCTTCTGCTGAAACGACTTCTTCCAGCACTGCTGAAAAAGTTACGTTGAACATGTCTGTCTACTATGACAACAACGATAGACACATGAAGTTCATTGAAGGTGCCGCTGCTAAGTTGCCATACTCTTCTTTGGATGGTACTACTTACAAGGCTGATGACTTCAAGCCAGTCTGGAAAGCAATCCAGAAGAACCTTGGTTTTTCCATCAATGACGTTTCTCCAACTGGTAAGGTTTCCATCAAGGATAACTTCTCTACCTTAGTCTCCTCTGGCTTCAAGGCCAACGATGTTGTCGTTGATATGGCTCAGGGTAACTCCGATCAAATCTTATCTGAAGGTACCACCAATGGCACGATTCTCGATTTGAACGCTCATCTTAATGAGATGCCAAACTTCAAGCAGTTCTTAAACGACAATCCAGCTGTTAAGAAGACTATCTCTTCTGCTGAAGGTAAGATCTTCTATGCTCCATACTTCGATGGTTTCGACGATCTTGAACGTATGATCATGGTCCGTCAGGATTGGGTTGAAAAGCTTCTCGATGGCGCTGATGCTCCAGCTGGTTTAAATACCACTGCAGTTGATGCTTCTCACTACACTCCATTCTATTCAAATGGTGTTACCAGCACCATCAAGGTTCTTAACAAGGCCGATGAAACTGCTGATGGCACTACTACCATCAATAAGACCTACACTGCTGCTCAGAACATCATCAAGCAGATGAATGATGCTTCCAGTTTAACTGGTGCTTCCGCTGTCCAGATGTTAAGAGACTACATCGATGCTGTCTATGGCTCCACTTATGGCACCAAGAGATCTGAACTCTTCGTTGGTGGTAAAGCTGTCTATGATATCGATGAATTAGTCGCCTTAATGCGTTGCGTCAAGGCTAACGCCGCCTTCTTAACTGGCGTTGCTGATGCTGAAATCATCCCATTCTTCCCAAGAGCCAAGACCTCTGACCGTACTACCGATTTATATCGTTTCTTACAGTTCTTCGGTATCCGTGGTACTGAATCCAGAAAAGAATGGATGTATGTTGATAACACCACTGGCAAGTTAGTTGATGCTCGTGGTACTGAAGAATTCGCTGACGGCCTTGAAAAGCTTCATGAAATGTATGAAGAAGGCCTCATCATGAAGAACTTCACCACTGCTGAAGGTGGAGCGATGACGT
>CACXYG010000079.1 GCA_902771745.1 uncultured Erysipelotrichaceae bacterium
AAGAGCCTTATCCTTGTCCACATCCGCTTTTGATGAATATACGAAATATTGGAATATCAAGAGTCCTTATTTAGATAATGAATTCCTCATGCTGATTCCCCAAGAGGAAGAGAGTATTCGTAATGTCGTCAATTTTGTCGAAAAATTTAATGAAACATATGACTATGATAGTTACTTAGTAAAAAATGGTGTTCCTCATGCAAGTATCTGGTGGAGAACGGAATCTTTATCTGATATTCATTATGAAGTTTATGACCTTCAAAGCACCTCTCTTTCTTATTTGATTGGCGGTATTCTTCTAGCAGTAACCGCTTTGGCTATTTTTATCCTCTATCTTATGAAGATAAAGAAGAAACAATGGAATTTCCGCTTGGTAGAAAATCAGGTAGAGGATGAAAAAGGCGTTGTTAAGATTGTCTCTGTTCAGTGTCTTTTTGTCGCTTTGATCAGTTACGTGATTTCTGTTTTGGTGATGAATTTGATTGTTTTGATCATCAATCTTGGTATCAAAGCCAGTTCATCCGTAGATATTTTCTTGATTTATACTCCAATCGGATCTTATTTCCTGATGCTTGGCGTTTCTTTATTGATGGCTGTTTTGGCTTTTATCTTCGTCTGGATATTCTATTTCAGAGAGAAGAAGTTAGATCAAGCAAGAACCCAAGAATAGCTAAGTGTTAGTAAAAATATCAGTATAAGTTACAATTGTTACATGGTACAGAATTGATATCTTTGTGACCGATAATTCTATAGACCAGGATATCAGTTTGATATATTAAAAATACATAAAGTAAGGAGTGAACATTTCTTATGTTAGAAGTAAAACACCTGAAGCGTGTCTACAAGGTTAAAAATGGCCAACCCGTATACGCGCTAGATGACGTATCTGGTTTGGTCTTTATTTTAGGTAAATCCGGTTCTGGTAAATCCACCCTTTTAAATGTCATGGGCGGGTTGGATAAAGTCGATGATGGTGAAATCATCATCAACGGCAAGTCCAGCAAAGAGTTCTCTGGCAGTGAGATGGATTCCTATCGTAATACCTATTTAGGTTTTATCTTCCAGGAATACAACATCTTAAATGACTTTACAGTCAAAGAGAACATCGGTTTGGCTTTGCAGTTACAGCATAAGAAAGCCACCGATGAAGAAATCGATAAGATCTTAGCGGAAGTTGATTTGACCGGCTATGGCAAACGTAAACCTAATGAACTTTCCGGTGGTCAGAAACAAAGAGTCGCTATCGCCAGAGCCTTGGTCAAAGAGCCAAAGATCATCTTTGGTGATGAACCAACTGGTGCTCTTGATAGCAATACGGGTAGACAGGTCTTTGAGACTTTAAAGAAGTTATCCAAGGATAAACTGGTTGTCATCGTCTCTCATGATAGAGACTTTGCGGAGCATTTTGGTGACCGAGTCATCGAACTCAAGGATGGTAAAGTCATCTCTGATATCTCCAAGATGAGCGTGGAAGCCAAACAGGAAAAACCGGGCGTCTCCATTCTTGGTAATAATGTCATCCGCATTGAAAAAGGTCATACGTTAAATGTTGATGACCTTGATATCATCAATAAGGCTTTAGCCAATAAACAGACAGATACCTTCATCACGGCCGACGAACATGTCAATGATGTGATCTGTGAGGCAGCGAGAATCGATAAGAGCGGTAACCGTCAGGAATTCATCTCCACCAATTATGATGACATCAAGACGGGTGATGAGAAGTTTGAAGTCATCAAATCTAACTTCTCTTTACGTAATGCCTTTAAGATGGGTAGCCGTTCTTTGAAGGTCAAACCATTCCGTCTGGTCATGACCATTCTTCTCTCTTCTGTTTCCTTTACGTTATTTGGTGCTTCTGTCACCATCGGTTTATTCAGTTCCGCTACGGCGATGACGGATACGGCAATCGCGGATAATATCACCACTTCCTTCTTAAACACCTCTTATCAGCAGGAACACTTTGAAGAAAACTATCTTCCAGAAGAGGAAAAGAAAGCCTTAGAGGATCATGGTGGAAAAGTCTATGATACCATCCAGGCCAACTATAATTTTTCGAATAATGTTCCTAACACGAACGATATCACTTATCTGAACTTTCAAAACAACGCTTATTACTCCTCCTACCTCACTTCCGGTGTTCCAGCATCAAATACTTTTATTAATGATGCCGGTTTTACGCTCGTTGCTGGTACTTTGCCAGTGGAAACATCTGATGTTGCTCTTTCCGTTCATAGTTTTGAAACGTTCCAGGATTTCGGCTTTGTCGATACGATAGATTCTTCTTATATTCTCAGTGCAACGGATACTACAAACCCGATCACCTATGATAAGATTATCGGCCATTATATCAGCTGTTTTGATTCTAATTATAATTCGCAGACTTTTCGTGTTACGGGTTTTATCGATACGCATTTTGATAATGATACCTATGGTACCTATCGTAAGAGAACGGAATCTGTCAATTGGACGGATGAGACTTATCAAGGCCTATTTTCTATGCAGGATTCTTTGCATCAGTGTCTGTTCATGAATCCTACTATTACCAGTGTTAAGAGTATGGATAAAGAAGCGAATTCTTCATTGGCCAGTTTAAGCACCATGGGTTACGAGAGTCATATGCCTTTTGGTTATTATCCATCTCATAAGAATATCGCTTTCTTTGATGAGAATAAGACATCCTTGAATGAAGATGAAGCAGTGGTTCACTATAGCAATTATTTCCAGATTCTAGGCGTATATAATGAAGAAAATCAAAGAACTTATACACCGGAAAACGCTTATAGTGATTATGCCAAGACTAGTATTATGTCCTGTGACTTAACGAATCGAAATTTTGTCTATAATGTCTTCATTCCTGAGGCCAGCTCTTATCTCGTTTCTCGAGAAAAGTTTTTGGAATTCAAGGATACAGAAACCTTCAAGGTTTTCTTTGAACAAAGAGAGGAAAATTATGGCTTTTATAATAACTATGGACAATTCCGTGATCCTAGCGATGAGTCTAACTTCTTATATCCATGGGAAAATGATGCGTCTTATGTTTTGACAGATTATGATAAGAGTATTCTTTATGAATGTACGGCAAAATATTTACTGAATATCTTTAATATGGAGGTTACCAATGCTCGATATTATTCGGATATGGTTTCTGAAGTGGAAAGACTCAAGATAGATTTTGATGAACAATGCCCGATGACGAATAGAGATAAGTTAATCTGTTTCTCTGAAAAAACAAACTCCATTAGAGAAGAATTTGTCCAAGAATATGCGGAATCAATTTATGAGAGGTATAAAGACAATGCCAATTACTCCGCCATCTATGAAAGAATGAAGGTAGATTCCATTCCAAAGGTAACTACGTTAAACGAAATTCTCTTTAGCGAACAAATCAAAGAAATTGTAAGTGAATACAACGAGTATTACTTAAATGAAATCGGATCATACATCCAATTGCTGGACTTACAAGATGTGTCTCTCAAGGTGACGTGTTATGGATATGAAACCAAAGAATTCAATATCAAAATTGTCGGCTTTGACTTCGATATTCCATCGTATAAGCAATCCGTCCTTCACTTCAATGAGTCGACGACCACGAAGTTTAGAGAGGCAAATAATGATTATGACCGTCGTGATGAAAATCACGTCTGTCTTCTTCCAAAAGACAAGGGACAACTGCTTTCCTTCTTCGAATATATCGAAAAGAAGAACAAAGAATTCGATTCTTATGATTACGGCAGTCGCCCTGTTGGCATAATCAAGTTCCACATCAACGATTATAAGTTGAGCAGTGTGCAAAGCTTATCCAGCGTTCTTTCTATTCTCACGCAGGTATTCATCTATGTCGGTCTGGCTTTAGCCGTTTTCGCGATGTTCCTCTTCTATAACTTCATCTCGATCTCCATTAATAACAAGAAGAGAGAAATCGGTATCCTCAGAGCTGTCGGGGCCAAACGTTTGGACGTCTTCAAGATCTTCTATTCTGAATCCTTCATCATCGCCATAATCAACTTCATTCTCGCATCCATTTCAACACTTGTGTTATCTTTCATGCTCAATGGTCTCTTCCAGGAAAATTCCGGTGTCACCTTCAATATCATGAGCCCAAATATCTTGGTCTTCATCGTCATCATGGCAATCTCTCTAGGCACTTCTATCATCGCTGCTTTAATACCAGTTACAAGACTGGCTAACAAGAAACCAATTGACGCAATTCAGAATAGATAATGTAAAAAACAACCCGACTTTTAAAGGTCGGGTTGTTATTTTTGCTAGGAAGATTTACTTTTTGGTGATCTCGTTGAAACGGTCCATGAAGAGCTTGTTGAAGCCCTCTGGAGAGTTCTTCGCTTCTTCAGAGTTGACAGCGATGGTATCAACAAAGAGGGTGACAGGAACACCATTGACATTCTTGATGGATTCGATGATGGAGACGATGCAATCGGTGAAGATTTCCGAGTTGCTCTCATTTAAGAAGGAACGGATGATGGCAAAGCTGCCAAAGCCGATATGAGAGATGGAACTGTCGACACCGAAGTTTGTCTTTAAGGAAGTGGCGATTTCACGTTCGACACGATTTCACGTTCGACATCATGGGCGATATCCTTACCCTGTAAGTTTTCGATTTCCTTGATGTTACGAACATGGATGGTGATGGCACTGAAGGGGACGTTTAACTTTCTCGATTCATTGATGTATCTCAATAAGCCATCTAAGAAACCACGGGAGTTAAGAACATCGGTTTCATTATCAATCATGCCATCTTCATAGGCTTTCTGCTGGGTTTTGTCATCGTGATCGACAAAGTAGCCAAACAAACCGATGATCTTACCTTCACGATAGATCGGCCAGACGGTAGTGGCGATATTGTGAGGAACACCTTTGATGATACGGATACCAGGCATGGAATGAATCATCTTACCTTTGTTGAGAACTTCCCATTCATCGCACTGATGTTCGTCCATGTTGACGTTCCAGTGGATTTCCTTTTCGGTTTTACCGATGATTTCATCTCTGTTCTTGAAGCCAAACGCGTCAAGGAAGGATTGAGAACAGCCTAAGAATTTGCCTTCTTTATCCTTCCAGAAGAACTTGACATCGGAATAGTTGACGGCATTTTCACAGAGATCTTTATAGTTGATCGGTAACTTTAAGATGTCATTTAAGCCTTTTAAGGACATGATGCCCGCGACTTCTTCACGAAGGAGTTTTCTGGTGATGAGCAATAATTCGCCTTTTTCTGGTGAAGAGACAAGCAGGATGAACAACATCTTCCAGATGATTTCACCGCTTTTATCATAGAAACGCATCGGTCTGACGATATAACCGGTGGAACCAGCAGTGATGCGGTCCATCAAAGTCTTTTTATCGTAAAAATCAGCAAATAACTGTTTATCTTCAATGTAAACCTGGTTTTGTAAGACGTAGTCGAGAGCGACACTGAAGGATCCGGAACTGATTCTCAATCTGTTCTTGTGGGTTGAGAAGTTGGAAATCGGGTCAATCTTATCTTCGTTGAGATTGACGGAATAGACTTCATCATAGATGGAATAGATGCTGGAGATGGTCTTTTCTAACTTGCCCTGGGTGAGTCTCTGTTCTTCGGTGGTGAGGTTGTTGATATAGACGACATACATGAAGTGTTCATCCAAAGCGGCGATGTTACGGGCCTGGATACGGATGTAGTTGCCTTTGTAGGTGTAGAAGAAGGTCTTTTCAACACCGACTTCTTCTGGCAAGTAAGAAGAGGTTTTGACCTTCTTAGCAAACATGGAAGTGTCAGAGTTCAAAAGTGTCTCTAATTCCGTGTTATTGCTGATGTTGATATAAGAGAGAATTCCTTTTAAGGCGTTGTTGATGAAGAGGGTTTCAAACCTGGAGGAATTCTTATGATAGTTGACGATGCACATCGGCATATTCTCATTGAAGTCGATACGAGAAATCTCATTGTAGAAATGAGAATAACGAGTGGCTTCCATGCTGACGCCTCTTAATTCCAACAATTCCAGCATGTCTTCAAATGGCAAAGGTTTAGAGAAGAGATAACCCTGGGCTTTTTCACAGCCAACAGACTTTAAGAATTCAAAGTTCTCTTCGGTTTCAACACCTTCAGCAAGGGTCTGAATACCTAAGGACTTGGCTAAGGAAACGGTGTGCTTGACGATTTCTTGGCTCTTGACGGAGAAGTTTCTCATGAAGGCCATATCAAGCTTGATCTCATCAAAGGTGAAGTCTTTTAACGTACCTAAGGAGGAATAACCAGAACCGAAGTCATCCATCCAGATTTCAAAGCCTTCTTTTCTAAGCTTATTGGCGATTTCAATGATGCCTTCTGGATCTTCGACGAACAGGGATTCAGTGATTTCAATCTTTAAGGCAGAATGAGGAATCTCATACATCTTACAAGTGTCGATGATGACGTTATAGACGTCCATCAACATGAAATCCAATCTGGATAAGTTGAAGGAGATAGGAACAACACCAAGACCTTTGTTGATACGGTCTCTGATGAGTTTACAGATCTCGTTGAGCATATGCTGGTCGATTTTGTGAATCTGACGAGCGTCTTCTAAGGCGGGGATGATGTTAGCAGGACTGATGATACCATATTGTGGGTCAACCCAACGGACTAAGGCTTCCGCGGAACATAATGTGCCGCTTAAGGTACGGACAACTGGCTGATAATAGGCCTGAATCTAACCTTTTTGGATGGCTTCATCCAAATGGTCGATGACGTAGTTATAGATACGCTGAGATCTCTTCATCTCATCGTCGTAGATCTTATACTGAATATCGTCAGAATAATCAAGTTCATGACAAGCGCGTCTAGCGTTATCTAAAGCGCCGTCAAGATTGGTCATATCTTCTTGTCCGATGACATAGACACCAGCCTTGAGGGTTACATTTTCATACATGTAGTCTTGGCGTAAGGTTTTGTTCAAGTCTTTGATCTTATCTTCGATATGAGAAGATTCGGCAAAGATACCAAAAACGGTATCACCCATTCTGGCAATCATGTTGCCAGCAAAATGTTTCTTTAAGATGGAAGCGACATCTTTGACAAGATCTTCACCAGCTTTGATGCCGTAACGGATGATGAATCTCTTGAAGTGAAGGATGTTTAAATAGACGTAGGCATAAGAAGAAGAATCCATCGACTTGTTCATGATGCGAATCATCTTGTGAGAATAGTCTCTGAGTCTTCTTGGTCCTGGAAGGCCGGTCACTTTATCGACGTCATAAGTTAAAAGCTTCTGGTCAGAGTCAACAAGATAGACATAGTAAAGAGGACCCTCTTCCTTGTCGACGACATAATGACCGAAGTCTTCAATATACTTGATATCACCAGACTTGGTGTTGATGTGATAAAAGATGTGATCAAAAGAATCGAAGCCACTTTGAATCTGGACATCGATTTCCTGGCACGTCAGACTC
>CACXYG010000080.1 GCA_902771745.1 uncultured Erysipelotrichaceae bacterium
GTCTCAAGACTAGCAAGAGTAACTTCTTCATCCGTGTAGCAGGAATGCTGAATCATGTCGATTAAGAGATTCTCATCTCTGCTGTTGAGACATTTTAAAGGAAGGGTGGTATCGTGATTCTCTTTAAAGTCTGTCAACTTATCCTTCAAGTGAGAAGAATCCATGTTCTCATAAGCAAGATCAAAACCTTCCTTATAGGACTGGGCCATGCTGGTATAGAAACAGAAACCATATAGGAAAGATATCAGTTCTTTTAGACTGTTCAAGTTCTTCTTTTTATCCTGTTCTTTATGGATTTCACCAGCGAGCAAGAAATAACAGGAAATACCAAAAAGAATAGAGAGAATAAATAGAACAATCTGTTTGCTGATAAAGTATAAGGCTAAACCTAATAGGAAAGAAACGACAAAAGCAATCACAATATAGGTATTAGAGTTTGTACTCTTCGATTTCAATATATTCTTACGCATTTAAGATACCTCGATAGGATTGATATTCCATGAAGAAATAACAAGGAGCAAGCAGAGAAAGAAGAAATGCCGAAGCCATGAAATAGATAGAAGAAGTGAAGACTTCTTTCATGTTCTGCATAGAAGTAAAGGTGACAAGAAGTAGTAACAAAGCTAATAAGAACAGCATAAGATATAAATATCTTTTCTTGATTTTAGCGATATCCTCTTCTAATAGATGAAGTTTAAGCTTCACTTCTTCCATCAAAGGACGATAGAACAAAATCTGGGCTTCATTGTTCTGATCTTTTAGTAAGATGAAATTGAAATATCTCTGGAAATCATATAAAAGCAGGTTATGATTGCTATCCAGTTCTTCATAAGGAATGATTTCCTGGTGAGAGACTAGATATCTGGAAGCCGATTCATAAGAGGCTTTGACACCAACATTATCTTCAATCCCTTTGATAAAACATAAAAAGAAAGAATAAGAAGCCTGTTTATCTTTTAACTTCTTGATGACTTCTTCTTTCTTTACCAACATTACTAAAGATAGTAAAAGAGCAATCAACGTACCGACAACACCAGATAACAGATTACCAAATAAGATAAATTGAATCGCTAAAAGAGAGATCAAGGCAAAGATCTCTATCTTGCAATCCTTTAATAGGGTGAGATTAAATTTTCCCATGACAACATCCTCCATTAATATATCGCTAAAAATGGAGTGATTTTTGTCTAAATTTATTTCAAAAGTTCTAAAAGGATATGATCCATCGTATAGAGGTATTCTGGTTTGATAGCAAAATATCCGTCTTTCACTTGGACGTATTCTTCTACTTTCTTGATTTCTTTTTGATAAGAGACTAAAAAGTCCTTATGAAATCTCTCTTTGAATTTATCAAGAGAAAAACCAGAAACCAACCTGAGATTTAACATCAAAAATTCAAATTCTTCACTCTTAGATGAAATCTCCTCAGTAGCCCGATCAGTGAGACCTTTCATGTACTTGGTCATGGAATGGGTGTTTGTGAATCTTGTCTGATTGATATAACCAGAAGCCGATAGACCAACCGCATAGTATGGTTCATCATGCCAATAGGTCAGGTTATGTCTTGATTCATAACCGGGTATGGCAAAGTTTGAAACCTCATAACGTTCAAAACCAGCCTCATGAAGTTTCTTGATTAGATAGTCATACATCTCTCGCATGACTTCATCATCCTGAGCTTTTATATGTTTGTTATAAAACATCGTTCCTTTTTCAATCTGTAAGGAATAATAAGATAAATGCTTACTCTTTAGTTTTAACGATAACTCGATATCATCATCTAAATCTTTCTTTGTCATACCAGGAAGACCATAGATGAAGTCTAAATTGAAGTTATCAAAATGAAGTTCATGAAGATCATCACAACAACGGATCAGATCTTTCATCCGATGATTTCTGTTTAAAGTCTTTAAAATATCATCACTGGCAGCCTGGGCACCAAGAGAGATACGATTGACACCATACATCTGACATAATCTGATCTTATCTTTATCTAATGATTCAGGATTTGCTTCCAGTGTGAATTCTTCTACACTGGGGAAATGCTCATAAAGATAAGATAGAAGAAGATCTAGTTCATCTAAGGTGAGACAAGAAGGTGTTCCACCACCGATATAGATGGTCTTTAAAGAATCAAAAGGAATCTCTTCCTCTTCTAATTCTTTTAAGAGATTGGCTAGATATTTCATATGTGAAAAAGTGCCATTCATGACTTTTGCAAAATCACAATAGGCACAGATTTTCTCACAAAATGGAATATGAATATATAAGGATTTTGGTCTCATTTCCTTAATCCTGATCTTCAAGTGGGATTGGTGTATAGACAAACTTCTTACCAATCATCTCCTTTTTATAGAAACCGCGGTTGGCTAAATCTTCCATGCTGGTTCTGGCAGTTTCATAGACGGTGTGTTCCTCACTCTTGAATTGATCAATCGTGTAATGTAGACCAATGGTGCAATGTCCTGCATAGAAATGCGCTTGTTTCTTCTTTAACTGTGGATGCACTTCTCTTAGTTGTCTTGCTCTTGCTTCGATGGTCTCTAAAGTGTCTTTCCTTGGGAAAGCAGGAAGAGCAAATTGACTTGGGGTATCCACTACAGCAATATCGTTAGGATTTGCTGAAGTAGTTTCATTAGACATGACAGGTTCACTTACCATCTCTTGTTTCTTGATGGTCAGTTCCTTTAAGGCTTCATTGATATTCTCTTCATCCTTGATGATGAAAGCTAAGAATCTTTCTAAAGCATAGGTTAAATCTAAGGAAGTCTCCACAAGTTTTAATCTCTCAAAGAAGGATTTCGAACTCGCATAACAGATAGATTCCAAGTTTAAAGTAAAACCGATCACACCAAGACCGTGCATGGATAAGAAGGCTTTGGCAACAAGGGCGCTAGTCTCTTCGTTATAGTATTCAAAAGGACGGAGATACATAAAGACATAAGGAATGCTTAAGGCTCTTAAAAGAAGTGGAATATCTTCCTGATTTAAGAAGGCAAGAAGATGTTCTAAATGTTCTTGAATATGTTCTTTATCTGGCTCTTTTAAAGGATTGATGATGTCATTTAAGGCTTGGGAGCGATATTTGACCTCTCCTTTACTTTCTTCTTCGCCCGAACATAAGGCGTTGATTTGGATGATATCTTCTAAACTTAAAGAAGTAAGCTTGCTTGCTTCTTTATAACTATCCAAATAGGCTTTTAAGACGAATAAGTCTGATGGGATGTTTTCAATTTCACCATTGGCTAATTTACGAAGCGTGTTTTCGGTGACATTGGTGCTGGTTGCCTTAGCGGTATGAAGCAAAGCTTCCACCTGTTTCTGAAGGACATATTCCTTCTTTAAACCTTCTGGTAAAAGGATGAACTTGATCAAATCATGATTCAATTTGGTCTGCAAATTAAAAGCGTAGGAAGAGATCTTTCTGGTCAAACAGATTTTATAAGGGAGAGAAGAGTTATCTCTCAACTCAGTCTCGGCATCATAAAAGGACCTGTAAGAAAGAATATTCTTCCAGATTTCATCCACATTGCTCTGGTTGTAAATGGCCTGAACTTCTTCTTTGCAGGCGTAGGTGTCGTCGGTAAAACGACGACCTTGTTCAATCAGTGTGTGAGCCATATAGAATAATTATATAACAAATTTTGAAGAAAAATTACTAAATTAATACTAAAAATTATTCCCTTCTGGGTTTTCTAACAAAAAAAAGCATTCTGATTTTACAGAACGCCTTGAAAGTAACAAATTACTGATTTTCGTCAACGGTAAGCATTGCGATGAAGGCTTCCTGTGGAACTTGAACCTTACCGAATTCCTTCATTCTCTTCTTACCCTTCTTCTGCTTCTCTAAGAGTTTCTTCTTACGAGAGATATCGCCACCATAACACTTGGCTAAGACGTCTTTTCTGACAGCCTTGATATCACTTCTGGCGATGATCTTAGAACCGATACAGGCCTGCACAGGAATTTCAAACTGTTGCTTAGGGATGACATCCTTGAGTTTATCAACAACGGCTCTAGCTCTGCGATAGGCGCTACCTTCAAAGACGATGGTAGTTAAAGCATCCACAGTCTCCCCATTGAGCATGATATCCATTCTGACAACGTTAGAGACTTCATAACCGATAAGTTCATAGTCAAGCGAGGCATAACCCTGAGAGACGGACTTCAATTTATCAAAGAAGTCAAAGACAATTTCACTAAGAGGCATCTTGTATTTCAAGGTGACACGAGTCTCATCAATATAGTGCATGGTGTCATATTCACCACGTCTGTTTTGACATAACGTCATGACATTGCCGACATAATCTTTAGGAACCATGACTTTGACATCCGCAAACGGTTCAGAAGTGCTTCTCACCTTGGTTTTATCACGAGGGAAGTCTGCCGGGTTTTGAATCATCTTCATGCTGCCATCGGTAAAGTGAACCTCATAGACAACACTAGGAGCCGTACACATGATATCCAGATCGAACTCTTCTTCGATTCTCTCCTGGACAACTTCCATATGAAGAAGACCTAAGAAACCGCAACGGAAACCAGAGCCTAAGGCAACCGAGGTTTCTGGTTCAAAGACCAAGGCGGAGTCATTTAAAGATAATTTCTCCAACGCCGATTTGAGGTTTTCAAAGTCCTTGTTATCACTTGGATATAAACCGGCAAAGACCATCGGCTGGACTTTTCTGAAACCAGGCATCGGTTTATCCGTTGGATTATCATCAAGCGTGATGGTATCACCGACTTGAACATCGCTGATATTTTTAATCGAAGCGGCAAGATAACCAACCTCACCCGCACTTAAAGAATCCTGCTTTTGTTCCTTAGGTGTACGGATACCAACTTCCGTGACCCGATAAATGCCGTCATTGTGCATAAGGCGGATGGTGTCACCGACTTTGACACTGCCTTCCATGACTCTGATCAAGACGATGACACCTCTATAAGGGTCAAACTTAGAGTCGAAGATCAAGGCTTTAAGTGGCTTATCAGGATCACCTTGTGGGGCTGGTAAATCCTTGACGATATGCTCTAAAAGATGCTCGACACCAACACCGGTCTTTGCTGAGACTGGCATGACTTTATCCGGGTTGATATTCAATGTGTCGATCAATTCTAACTGACAGCGTTCGACGTTGCTAGAAGGAAGGTCAACCTTGTTGACGACCGGTAAAATCTCAAGACCGTTATCGATGGCAAGATAGCCATTGGCAAGAGTTTGAGCCTGGACGCCCTGAGTGGCATCGACAATCAGAATGGCACCCTCACAAGCGCTTAAAGAACGGCTGACTTCATAGGTGAAGTCGACATGGCCGGGAGTGTCGATCAAATTGAAAAGATAGGTATCACCATCTTCGGCTTTATAGGTGACGGAGACCGCGTTGAGTTTGATGGTGATACCGCGTTCTCTTTCAATTGACATGTCATCCAAAAGCTGGGGTTGTAAATCTCGTAATTCTACCGCACCCGTCTTTTCTAAGATTCGGTCACAAAGGGTAGATTTACCATGGTCGATATGGGCCACAACGCAGAAGTTGCGGATATGCTTTTGATCAAAGTTCATTTCGTTTCCTTCCAAAATAGTTTTAATTGCGTCCTGACTTGAGAGTTGGAGATGACTCTTTTCATATCAGGATATAGTTCAGCGAAGATCTTCTGGTATAACGAGGAGTGGAAGCGAGAATCGATATAAAGGATAAACCCTTTATCTTCTTCAGAACGGATGACTCTACCTCCAGCTTGCAAAACTCTATTGACACCAGGATAGGAATAGGCATAACTAAAGCCTTTATGGCCTTCTTCATCTTCCGCATCATAATAATCTTTCAAGTGATTGCGTTCAAAGGTGATCTGTGGAATTCCTACGGAGATTATCATAGCACCAATGAGTCGATCTCCCAAGAGGTCAATACCTTCTGAAAAGACTCCGCCAAGAACAAGCAGTCCGATTAAAGTCTCATCATTATCACTTTTAAACTGCTCCAAGAATTCTTCTCTTTGATCTTCTCTCATACCTCTTCCTTGAATGATGACGCGAGAATTTTCTAGCGGTTCCTGGTCAAAGAAGGAAGCCATACGCTCTAAATATTCAAAGCTAGGACAGAAGATGAAGTAATTGCCCGTTTTTGTCTCCATCGCTGTTCTGCATAAAGAGAAGACCTGGTATAGAGTCTGGTCTCTATCCTTGTAGCGAAGAGAGAGCCTGTAATCGACAAAGACTCTTCTGTTTTCAAGCGGAAATGGAGAAGGCAAGAAGAGATGATTATTCTCTTTGAGACTACCACCAAGTAAATCGAGATAGTATTCCTTTGGTGATAAGGTCGCAGAAAAGTATACCACGGATTCGAAGTAATCCGCTGCTTGTTTGATCAAAGGACGAGAATTTAAGTTGGCAATGCGGATAGAGGTGATCTCATTATCTCTGTTGACTCTCACATAACTTAAGAAACTAGAACCCAATTCCTCATCGTTGACAAGGGT
>CACXYG010000081.1 GCA_902771745.1 uncultured Erysipelotrichaceae bacterium
ATTATTATGCTTTCAGATTATCATGTAATATCACTAAGCACTGATTATGATACGATTCGATTTGTCTTTGATGATGAATATATCTTAAATCACATCAAGACCTTTGAAATTCCTTCTCACAGTCCATATCAGGCGGGCTTTGAAGAGATGATTGCCGATTCCTATAACCGTTTGATCTTCTCTAGTGTCAGCAATGATATCTTCTCGGAATTGATGGATAAGGATTCTGATCAGGCCATTGAAGAATTCAAGGTCTCCTTAAAAGCCACCT
The DNA here is from genome assembly GCA_902771745.1 of uncultured Erysipelotrichaceae bacterium. Classification (GTDB taxonomy): domain Bacteria; phylum Bacillota_I; class Bacilli_A; order RFN20; family CAG-288; genus Enterosoma. The sequence continues at coordinate 272 of CACXYG010000081.1, forward strand.
TGTTATATCCACCGCTCAAGAACAAGAAAGTCTTAGGCTTTGACCCTGGTTTCACCCATGGTTGTAAGCTTGCCTTCATCGACGAATATGGAAAAGTCTTAGATACCCACGTTCTTCCTGATCCCTTCCACTCTCAGCGCAATCACGCTCAGGCCTTAATCGACTTGAAGAGACTTATCATCAAGAATCAGACCTATATGGTCGCTTTGGGTAATGGTACGGCCAGTCGTGAATCCCAGAAGTTGCTTGAAGAACTCAAAGAGAAGAACTACGACTTGAAAGATCTTCAGATTGCCGTCGTCTCGGAATCGGGTGCTTCCATCTGGTCAGCAACCAAAGACGCCCAAAAAGAGTTCCCGGACTTTGAACCAAATTTGAGAAGTGCGGTCTCGATCGCCAGAAGATTACAAGATCCTCTTGCGGAATTGGTCAAGATTCCACCGGAATCCATCGGTGTTGGTCAATACCAGTATGATATCGAACCAAAGAAGTTATCTTTGGCCCTAAAGGGTGTCGTGGAAGATTGTGTTAACGCCATCGGTGTCAATTTAAATACCGCCTCTGGCGCTTTGCTGAGCTATATCTCTGGTATCTCTTCTAGAATTGCCGATAATATCGTCAAGTTCCGTGAAGAAAATGGCGCCTTCAAGTCTCGTAGTCAGTTGTTGAAGGTTTCTGGCTTAGGCCCTAAGGCTTATGAAAATGCCGCTGGTTTCTTAAGAATTCCCGATGGCAAAGAACCATTAGATAACACCGCTGTCCATCCAGAATCCTACCCGATTGCAAAAGAGATTCTAAAAGAGGTCAAAGGTGCTACTGCTGATGAGACAAAAGAGAACCTGAAGAAGATCTCTGAAGAGGATATCAAGGCAATCGCCACGCGATTGAATGTTGGTGTTCCTACCCTCTCTGATATCATTCGCGAGTTGATTCAGCCATCTCGTGACCCTCGTGAAAACGCCAAGACGGCGCATCTGACCGAAGGGGTAACCGATATTAAGGATATCCAGGTCGGCGCCATCATGGAGGGTACCATTCGTAACGTCACCGGCTTTGGCTTCTTTGTCGATATCGGTGTTGAGATCAATGGTCTTGTCTATATTTCCGAAATCACCAATCATTTCATCCAGGATCCCCATCCTTATGGAAAACCCGGTGACATTGTCAAAGTCAAAGTCATCGCTGTCGATTTAAAACGCAACCGTATTTCATTGTCCATGAAAAATATCAAACAGGACTAGGAGGAAAAAATCATGAGTTACTATACTACCAATAATTCCAGCAAGGGCACGTTAAACGTTTCTGATTATGTCTTTTCTCAGATCGCCCAGGAAAAATTAGAATTGTTATCCAAAAACGAGTTGAAAGATGCTATCTCTTTAAAGTTAGCCAGAAACAAGTCTAACGTCATCACCAAGATCGATAACAACAAGATCTCGGTTCAGGTTGATTTTTACGCCATCCGCAACTCGGATGTCCAGAAGTCTGTCACGATGGTTCAGCAGGCTTGCTATGACGCCATTTATGAAGCGACCGAATTATCCAACGTCAAGGTCAACGTCTCCATCATCGGCTTTGTCGACAACAAGTAATATGGTCTATAGCGAAGAACAATATAAGAAAGACAAGCGTAGATTTGGCTTTTTAGCCTCTCTTCCGATCCTTGTCGCAATCACCCATCTCTTATTTACGGTCTTCTATATGTCAATTGTCACCGCTCATGGTGATGGAACTTATGGAAACGTGTTTCTTCTTGGTGAGATGTATGCTTCTTCTGCCTTGGGCGCGATTTTAATCGGCCAGGGTGGAAGTGAGACAGCTGTTAGATCCCTTCCTGCCTTAATAGGTGTGGTTATCGGCCTTGCGATGATCTTTTTATCCACGAGTGCTGTCAAGGGTAAAAAGCTACCTTATTACATCTCTTTTGGTGTCTATCTACTCGATAATGTGATGCTGATTCCAGCCATCCTTTGCTCTCTTCTTGTCACCTCTAGTGGTATTCATTATCAGATCTACGATTATTTTATTACCATCCTTCTTCATCTCATCTTTGATGGCTTATATCTTTATGGCGTTTTTGTCATTCGCCGATTAGAAGATTATGAAGTGCAAAGAGCACTCGAAGCCAACAAAATTCATATTACGAAAGGCGAATAAATCATGAAAACATATTCTCGTAAAGACGAACGTACCAAGACCATGCAGGCCTTCTACCAAGTCTTCTTAAACATTGAAAACAAGGACGAATTTGATGCGACGGAAGTCATCAATTCCATTTATGGCGTAGAAGATATCAACGACGTTCCTAAGTTTTCCAAAGCCATCTATGCGCTTGGCTTAGAACATATCGAAGAGTTAGAAAAGTCCATCTCCGACCATTTGGTCAACTGGACCTTCTCTCGTCTTGATGATGTTGCAAAAGCGATTTTAGTGGCTGGTGCTGCTGAAGGTAACTACGTTCAGCTTGCTCCTAGAAAAGTCGTCATTAATGAATGGGTTGATCTGGCCAAGAACTACCTTAAAGTCAACGATCACAAATTCATCAACGCTGTTTTAGATAAGGTGATTCCGGATTATCAATATCAGGCAAAATAAGATGAAAGCTTACTCCGTATCGGAGATATCACAGATTTTGAAAGCCGCTTTTGAAAATCCGGCTTTCAGCAATCTTCCTGTCTATGGTGAGGTCTATTCGATCAAACTGGGCAAATTCTCCTATATCGAACTTGGTGACCAAGGGAATAAACAGACCAATTCCCCACTTTTGCGCTGTGCCTTTTCTACCTTCTATGGTAATAACTACCATCTAGAAGAGATCAAGGTTGGCGATGTCATCATGATCACGGGTAAGCTATCTTATTATCCCCATGGAAGTTCTGTTACCTTATGGGGTAATGAAGTTGAAATTTTAAAATCTCAAGAAGGCAAAAACCTTCTGGCCAAGAAGAAGACATTAGAAAAACTGGATAAGCTTGGTTATCTTGATGAGAAAAGAAAACGTAAAATTCCCGCCTATTGTAAGAAAGTTGCTATTCTTACCGCCGAGTCTGGGGCCGCTTATCAGGATATCTTAAAGACGCTTCATGACCGTTTTCCCGTCTCCAGTGTCTTATACCCATGTATCGTGCAGGGCGATAATGCCGCAAGAAGCATGACTACAGCCCTTTTAAAGGCTCAGGAAGGTGATTATGACTGTATCCTTCTTGGTCGCGGCGGCGGGTCTAAAACCGACCTTTCCTGCTTCGATGATGAAAAGTTATCTCTTGCCATCGCCGAAAGTAAGATCCCAGTCATCACCTGTATTGGTCATACGATTGATTTGGCCATTGCCGATCGCGTCTCTGATATCAGAGCCATCACGCCAACGGAAGGTGCTAGTTTAATCAATCCTTCGAAAGATGAAGTCATTCAAAGAAGAAAAGACTTTGATTCTCAGCTTGAGGAAGGGATCAAAAGTATCATCCGCTCGTATGCGATGAACTTATCCGCCTATCAGGAAAAACTGGAAGCTTATTCTCCAAAAAACAAACTCAAGAATGAGAGAAATAAGATTGCGCAATTGAAAGACAAACTCGATTTGCTCTACCAGGCGAAGATTCAACAAAAGAGAAATGATCAGGCACTTTATCGCAACAAGATCGATCATCTCATCAAATCTTTATTGCAGAAAAAGAAGCTAGAATGCAATCAATACACTTCTCTTCTTGATAACCTTGATCCAAAGAGATTTGCCTCGAAAGGTTATGCTCTGATCTATAAAGACGGAAAGAAGATTACATCCATTGGGCAATTAAACGAGGATGATAACATCACGATTACATACCATGATGGCAGAAAAGATGCTATCATCAAAGAAAGGAAGTAAGTTTATGGCCGAAAAGAAAAATAAAGAAGTCGATTTATCAAAACTTTCCTACGCTCAGCTGGAAGAAGAAGCCAACAAGACACTCGAGCGCTTAAACAAAGATGACCTTCCTTTAGATGAGGCCAGCCTTGTTTACGAATACGGAAAGAAAGTCTCTGCCGAAATGGAAAAGAGATTATCAGAATTAGAAAATAGCGTCAGCGATACCATCAACAGAGGTTAATATGCCAAGAGAGTATAATAACGCCTCCTTATCCTCCTTAAAAGATCTCGACAAGGATGCGTTACGTGTTCTAGCCAGTGATATCAGAGCGGATATTTTATCTGCCTGTCTTTCCAATGGCGGACATTTATCGAGCAATCTTGGTGCGGTAGAACTGACGATATCTTTAGTCAGAAACTTTGATTTACAAAAAGACGACATCCTTTTTGATGTCGGTCATCAGGCTTATACCTATAAGATCTTAACGGGCAGAAACATCCGTGATATTCGTATCACCGATGGTATTTCGCCGTTCAATTTAAGAGAAGAATCTCCTTATGATGTCTATTCTAATGGTCATGCGGGTGATTGTATTTCTACCGCCACTGGTATCACTAAGGCTAAGATACTACAAAAAGATGAGACGTATACCGTCGCTTTTGTCGGCGATGCGAGTATTGAAAATGGTTTATCCTTTGAAGCCTTAGATTTTATCGCGGCGCATAAAGAGTTAAAGCGCCTGATCATCGTTTTAAATGATAACGGGATGGCCATCTCTAAAAACAGAGGTCCGATTTCCAAGAAGTTTTCCAATCTTAGAAATTCCCGTTTCTATTTCCGCACCTCTTCTCATCTTGGTAAGACCATGTCCAAACATAAATTCTCCTGGAAGATGTTTTTAAAGTTAAGAGCTCTAAAAGACCATCTGAAAGGTATGGTTATCTCTCCAACCATGTTTGAATCCATGGGTATTAAATATATCGGTCCTTATGACGGACATGATTTCCCCTCTCTGGATTTGGCGTTAGAAAAAGCCAAGTTATTAGCCCAAAAAGGGCCGGTTATCGTTCATATCTTGACCAAGAAGGGCTATGGTTATCCCGAAGCGATGAAAGACTCCTCTGGTGCCTTCCATGGCGTCAGCAAGAACTTTGATGAGAAAGCCTGTGTGGAGAGTCAAAGCTTTACTTCCATCAAGGAATCTTTCCTTTATGGACCGATGAAGAGAGATGAAAAACGTGTCTTGATCACCCCAGCGATGGAAAAAGGATCTTCTCTGGAACGCTTGTTTAAAGACTTCCCCGAGAGATGTATCGACACGGGTATTTCTGAAGAACATGCTGTTGTCATGGCTTCTGGTCTTGCCTTACAAGGCTATCATCCGATCGTCGATATCTATTCTACCTTCTTACAGCGCTGTTATGATGAGATCATCGAGAATGTCTCTCGCAACAAGGTCAAAGTGACCTTCATTGTCGAAAGAGCAGGATTGGTTGGGGAAGATGGCTCTTCTCACCATGGTATTTATGATGTCGGTATGGTGAGAAATATTCCTTATCGCAAAGTCTATATGCCATTTGATGTCCTCTCCTTAAAATACATTCAGGAGAAGGCCCATGCTGATAACTATGGACCCTTCTTTATCCGTTTTCCGAAAGGAACACCAGTTTTTGATGTCCCCCCTTATAAGATGGATGAGATTGTCTTCTGCAGACGTAATCACGCCAAGAAATTAGTCTTAGCCGTCTCTGTCTTTGGTTATCAGTTACTCAATAAGTTAGATGAGAGTTTTGATACGGCGATGATGTTAAATCTCTTACCCGATAATCAGGTGTTAAAGAATTATCATCTGGAAGAATATGATGAGATTTATCTTTATGATCCTTACTCTACAAAAGATGGCTCTGCCACCTTTATGGGAGATTATTTCCAGAGAAGTGGATTTAAAGGGAAATATCAGTATTTTGCCTTCAAGAATGACTTCATCACCTTTGGTCAGAACGCCGATTTATTAAAGAAGACCGGTTTAGATATCTCTACCGTTTATGAAAAACTAACGGCCAGCAAATAAAGGAAAATTTAATCATGATTCAAGAATTACACATTGCAAATCTGGCTGTTATTGAAGATACGACATTAGAATTTGAGACAAGATATACTGCCCTGATTGGTGAAACGGGTGCTGGTAAATCTTTAGTCGTCAATTCTCTTTCCCTTTTGACTGGGGAAAGAAGTGACTTCTCTCTGGTTCGTGATAAAGCCAAAAAGGCCATTATCACCGGCTTGTTCCATCTCGATGAGGAATTTATCAAGAAGCATGAAGAAGTCGCCTCTTATGTGGACGAAAATGGCGATTTAAAAACGCCACCTCTCATCTGATTGATATCCATTCTCAGAATGCCAAAAACGATCTTTTAGATGAGACAAAACAGATTCGTTACGTTGACGAATACGCTAAAAAGAGCATTTTGAAAGTCAAAGAGGATTACACCAAAGCCTATCAAGCCTATTTGGATGCTAAAAAGGATTTAAAAGACCTTCTGGAAGCGGACAAAGAGTTAGATAGAGACTATCTGACCTTCCAGATCGCTGAGATTGAAAAGTATCACTTAGAAGAAAATGAAATTGAAGATTTGAATAGCGAATATGAATCTCTTCGCGGCTATGACAAACTGAAAGACAGATACGAAGAATTTCTTTCCGCCACCGAGTCTGGTCAAGGTAGTTTAAGTGAAAGATTATCTTCTAGTGTCTCTCGTTTAAGAGCATTAAAAGAAAGCGAACTAGCTCCCTTAGCCGAGATGTGTCTTG
>CACXYG010000082.1 GCA_902771745.1 uncultured Erysipelotrichaceae bacterium
TCAATAGCGGGAGTACCAAAACCAGAATCTTCGACGATGGCAAAGGCTTCATCGATGCTCAACTGATCAACCATGTCAGAAAGTTCCTGACAGTCATAGTCAGAACCGATCTTGTAGATGAGTTCTTCATTGTAGATGGTCTTTTCACCACTGCCCTTTAAATCATTTAAAGTGGCTTTGGAGCCGTCTTCTCTGGTCTTGAGGAAGTATTTACCTTCTTTGGAAGTGACTGGCATTTCACTCTGATTGAAGGAAGTGTTGGTATAGTTATTGGCAGTCGAAACCGCAGAGGAATTGGTTGGATTTTTAAAGGTCTTGTTTGGGAAAGTTCCTTCAAAATCACTTCTAGAAAGATAGACTGGTTTATCGGCATCGTTGCTGTAGATGCTACTTCCATCAATTGGAACACCAGCATAGGCGTCTTCATCCGTGAATCTGTTTTTCACTTCTTCACCAGTGGTGGTATCTTTATCAAACTGGATATCACTTTCGACCGTGAGCTCTAAGACATTAGCAGAGCCTTCTTTCATCTTTTTGGCATCATGGCTATTTTCCATGAGCTTTAACTGATAAGTGCCCTTTTCTAATTCATAACCGGCAAAGTCATTCTCATTCATGTCATAGCAATCATAACTAGCCATGTCATAGCTATCTAAGGTGACCTTGATATCTTTTTGGGTCTTACCTGGTTCGAGTTCAACAGACTTGGCAAAGTCGATAAGATTGATGGCACTCTTTTCAATTTCCTGATAGTAAGGAGCAGTGTAATAAAGCTGAATGACATCCTTACCGGAATACTCACCGGTGTTGGTACAAGATAAGGATAATTCAATCTTGGAATCTTTGGTGATCTTGTTATCCGTCGCATTGACATCCTTGCTCTCTTCGTTATTGATGATCTTGAAGGAGTCAACACTCCATTCAAAACTGGTATAACTTAAACCGTGACCAAATGGGTATTGAACCATGGCCTCATAGCCTTTTAATTCCTTGTCATTACCTTCCGCGTCAAAACCATCTCTGGTTTCATCATCGAAGAAATGTTCAGCATCGGCAGTTTCATACCATCGATAACCGAAGTACATATCTTCGTTGTACATGATGTGGTTACCGGTCTTGAAGCGGTTGATATAGCTTGGTTCTTTCTTGTAGTCATAGGCGTAGGTGTCGATCAGATGACCAGAAGGGTTGATTGAGCCATCTAAGATCTTAGGAATGGCTCTGGTACCGGATTGACCCATGATGGCGACATTTAAAACAGCGTCGACTCTTGGATCATCTAACTTACCTAACTGCATCTGGTTGGTGGAGTTGATCAAAACGATAACCTTATCAAAATGATCGCCACAATAGTCGATGAGTTCTTCTTCCTGGGTGGATAATTCCAAGTAGGTTCTGCTGGAATCATTCTTCTGACCCTTGGTCTTGGTCTGGGTCATCGGGATTTCACCGACGTTTTCACCGTTGACTCTCGAGATGACAATCAAGGCGGTGTCGGAGAAGTCTTCGGCATAGCTGAGCATGGATTTATCATAAGCGTCATAGTCAGCCATCTCTGGTTCGATGAGTTTGATACGATTGGCGTTATAGCCATAGTTGGTGGAATCATAGTCATGATAGAAGTTGACTAAGTCTTCGTTGACATGAAAGCCACCATCGGTTAAGGCTTGAAGAAGCGTAACTTTCTTAGCCTCAGAAATGGTAGAAGAACCAGAACCGATACCAGAAAGCAAAAAGCCGTTATCCGAACTTGCCCAGCCAAAGACGTTGATGTTTTTATCTTCACCATCTTTGAACTTCAAAGGTAAAGCATTGTTCTGATTTTTCATCAAAACGATACCTTCTTGAGCGATTTCCTGACATAAGGCGTCACTTTGGGCGGTCGCCTGCTGGAATTCTTCACTATCAAAATTGACACCGGTACCGCATAAGGCGGTGGTGATCATCGGGGCAAAGAAGCCTGCGACCACATTACCGGCAATTAAAGCACCTGCGATCAAACTGATGGATGCAAGTGTCACAATGGATTTTGTCTTCATTGGCGTTTCCTTTCAATTTACTCGACGAAATTGACGGAAAGATAATCCAAATTGAAGGAGCAGCCATAACCGAGATAGTTGACATAGTCTGAAGTGATTTTCAAAGAGATGGTATTCCATCCCTCTTGAAGCGACATCAGACCGAAACTGACTGTCTGCCAGTTGACCCATAAAGACATGTCGACTTCGTTGTCTTTATCACCTTTGCCAGGCAGGATAACGTCATCGTCGATGGTGATTTTCTCACCGTTGGCGTAGGCGTCAAAAAGGCGATTGACTTGTTCGTCAGACATCATCTTGGGTGACCAACCATCTCCGTAGGTCAAATAACCCGAGGAAGCACGTATGGCAATATCCGCTTGGGTCTCAATGGCGGAATAGAAATAAAAATCGATGATATTTCCGCTTTGAATGTCTCCCAGATAGGAGGTGCCAGAGGCTAGTAGTGCAGTCTCATCCGAGATTGGACGAATGCGTCCGTTGGAGTTGTTCTGGGTGATGTAGGCTTCGTCTTCTTTGTTCTTGATGCGCACATATTCTTTTTTGTCAGTGGTGGAAGAAAATAAAATGTTCTCCGCCTCAATCTTATAGCCGTTGACAATCGCGATGTCAAAACTGGTCTGTTGATTGTAGGCTTGTACCATCACCTTGTAAGATCCGGCTTCAAGAAGAATCACATCCTGATCATGGACTGCGTTTCCTTCAATGGAAAAAGAGACTTCATCTAACGAGATCTCTTTTTCATCTCCGTCTTTGACCTTTCCTTGAATGACAAGTCCTGTGAAAGCAAAATTACCACCGATGGCATAAGTGGTGGTGTAGGGAAGTGATAACACGCTTAGGCTTTCTAGCTCTAGTGGCTTTACTGAGATGGGAATATCGACATAGCTGTTTAAATAACTGGCTCTCACATAGGTCGTATCAAGATTCAGGCTTTCTTGATTGGCAATGGTGATCTCCGTATTTAACGGCGTGTAGGTTGTCCCATCTTCAAAAGTCGCTTTTAGCTTTAACCCAGCGCGGTTGAAGTGTTCACCTTCATAGTAACTGGTCTTAAAAGGAAGGGTGGCGATTTCAAGTAGGCTCACTTTTTTGTCGACCAATACACTAGAGGGGGTCGACAAAACAGGGTCTTGATTCTGACAAGAACAAAGCAACAACGATAACAGAAGAACCGATGTCTTTCCTAATTTTGTCATTTCACACCTATCGAAAGCGCTAACACAAGGTTAAATGGTTTATTTCATAAAAAGAAAAATTCTTCGTAAATCCATTCAATTTTTTCGTAATTCCCTCGTTGACAGTATTCTCAAGCAATGGTATTATCGAAAAATAAGAGATGGTGTAGAGAGGGAAAACATGAAGAAAATCAAAATTGCGATTGTCGAAGATGAAGAACTAGCAAGCCAGTCCTTGAAGGATTGTCTTTCTCGTTTTTCTAAAGAGAACGATATCGACTTTGACATCACTGAATACCGTGAAGGCTTATCTTTTTTAGATGAGCATGTCGATTTTGATTTGATTTTCATGGACATTGAAATGCCACACATGAACGGTATTGAAGTGGCCAAGAAACTAAGATCCTTAGATGAGAACGTCTCCTTGATCTTTGTTACCAATATGGCCCAATACGCCATTCAGGGATATTCTGTCGATGCCATCGACTACGTCTTAAAGCCGATCAAGTATGCTCGTCTTGCTTCCTTGATGAAGAAGACATTACGCATCATCGGCCAGGTTCAAGAACAAGCCATCGTCTTAAAGACGACGGGAGGCATGACGAAAATCTATCTCTCCAGCATTCAGTATATCGAAATCAAGGATCATTTGCTAATCTATCACACCAACCAGGGTGAAATTGAAGTCTGGGGAACCATCAAAGGTGCAGAAGAAAATCTTCCGACGGATAGTTTTTGCCGCTGCTCGCATTCCGTCATCGTTCATTTCAAGTATATTGTCTCGACCGATAAAGATACCATCTATATGACGGATAAGAAGATCCCGATTTCCATTTCTCATGCCAAGAAGAAAGAATTCCTGTCTCGCTTCAATCACTACGTGGGGTTATAAATGATCATCTTTCAAAACGCGTTAAAACTGACCATCGCTCTATTAGAAATCATCGTCTTTACCACACTAGCAACTCGTAAGAATGATATGAGAGTTGCTTTTTTACGTAACATTATTATTTACAGTCTAGTTTTCTTATCATTATTGGTAGGATTTACGCTGTTGATGTCGTTTAGCGATCACAATTTTTCACCCTATGTTCCCATCATCTTTGATTTTGTCATCATCGTGCTAAACATCTTTGTCATCCGATCATTTTTCGCCTTATCCTGGCCGGCGATTTATTTTAGTATGACGATTGTGGTTCTCGGTAGATATCTCACGCTCGTTCCTTCTAATATGTTTATCTATGCGTTTTCCTTGACGGGTGAAAATATCACGGGTTTTGCTCCTATCATCAGCGAGTTTTTAGTCGGCAGTGTCATCATCGCTTTGATCTATATCATCTTTACCAAGACATATTCTGGTAGACAAGAGCAGTACGCAAATAAATATAGTTTATATTTCTTAGGTATCTTAGTCCTTATTAATATCTTGGAATGTGTCTTACAAAACTTCTTGAAGTACACCAGTTATTCCTATCTCTTCTTATTATCCTTGACTCAGTTCTTCTTCATTCTGATGATGCTATTCATCTTCTATTCCTTGATGAGAGAAGGGCAGAATGATATTGAACTGACGGTTGTCAAGCAGCTCTGGAACGAAGACAAGAAACATTATGAGATGCAAAAAGAAAGTATCGATATCATCAATATCAAGTGTCATGATCTAAGACATCAGATTCAGGATTATCGTCAACAGGGTAATTTGACTGATAAGATGATGCATCAATTAGAAGAATCGATTCACATCTATGATTCGGTGGTCAAGACTGGTAATGAAGCTCTGGATGTCATCCTTTCTTCTTTCTCTTTACGCTGCCAGAACAAGCAGGTAGAACTCACTACCATGGCGGATGGTCGCGGGCTTGATTTTGTCGATGAAATCGATATGTATTCTCTTTTTACCAACATGCTAGATAACGCCTTGGAGTATGAGGAGACGATTCCTGAGGAATCTCGTTTCATCTCTTTGACGGTCAAAGCGTTTAATGACTTTGTTCATATTCATTCGGAAAACTCCTATCTTGGTGATAAAAGAGGAAAACAGGATGAATTAAATACCAGCAAGAAAGATCGAATCAATCATGGTTTTGGTATCAAATCCATGAAGAGCATCGTCTCTAAATATAACGGTCAGTTTGATGTCCTTATTGCGGATGATATGTTCCAAGTCGATATCCTTTTACCAAAGAAGGGAGCCAAACATGAATAAGAAAAGAAAAGCCTATGCTCTCTTCACTTTGATTGCGACTATGTTTGCTATCATCTCAGCAAGTTTGATCACCGTCTTTGCGATTTTAAGAACGCATAACAACAATAACTATCCCACCTTTAAGCATGAACAATATAAGGATTGTTCTCTTTCCAAGGAGTTTGACGAACAAGAAGGTCCACAGCTTTATGAAGTTGAAGAATTAACACTTTCTGAACATATCCAAATTGAAGGAAATATCTATGCTTCCAATAAAGAAGCAGTTTCTAACTTCATCAAGAATGAAACGATCACACTGGAAGTCAATTCTTCTAGCAGTGTGATGGTCATGTTCTCTCTGGCGACCAGTTATGTTTCGGAAAACGGAAGAAGTGTGGATGCCTCCACTTTGTTCTCTCTTACTTTCAATAACAATGTCAACAGTTTAGAAAATGCCATCATTGAAGCAAACTTCAATCAGTATGACTTCAGCGAGAATGATTTGGTTCCTCTTCATCTCTATCCTGGCAAAAACACCATCACGTTGACGAGTCTTGGTGATTATCTAAAAGTGGATTATCTTGCCTTAAGAGGAAATAACAGCAATGTTTCCTTAAGTGCCATCGGTCCGCAGAAACATAAATATCTAGAAAATGAATCTCGTCAGTACTACACCTCTTATTTGAGCCAATTAAATGGTCCAGCCATCATGATGGATGAATCCGCTAAAGAAAAACATGCAGCCTTCTTTTCTAATCCTTATGATTCTTTGACGTTCTATATCTCCTCTGAAGTTGATAAGGAGAGTGATGTTGGTTTAGTCATCCGTCTTGCAAGAGAGAACGTCCAACCGAATTTTGAAATTTATCTCAATAATACATTAGTCACATTAGAGGAATTAGAATTGAGCAGCTCTTATCAGGAGTTTGATTTAGGTAAGTTGACCCTAGTTAAAGGAGATAACACCTTAAGTCTGAAGAATATCAATGGTTCCTTCTACTTTGATTGCTTCATCTTGAATCGAGAT
>CACXYG010000083.1 GCA_902771745.1 uncultured Erysipelotrichaceae bacterium
TTTTTCAGCGAAGTCCTTATCTTCAACAGCATCATAACCGGTATCAGCACCGATTCTCTTATAGTTACGTAAGGAGTTATTTCTCAAAGCACCGATATGATATTCCTGAACCATATTGTACTTGTGATAGGCTCTACCTAAGTGGAGCATGATATAACCCTTGTAGATATCTTCTTCTTCGAAAGTGACAGGTTCACCCTTTAAGCCCTTGAGGAAGACAGCGTTGGCTTCTTCATAGGTAGCCTTCTTGTAGTGAACAACATCCAAAGCGTGGTCAGAAGCAGTGCAGCCGTGGTTGACGAAGAATTCAAGTCTTTCATCCAAAGCTTCAAGCATGGTCTTTAAATCCTTGATATCCTTGTTGGTGACCTTGGCTAACTGATTGATCCATGGGATGAAAGTATCTCTTTCAACGTTGATGGCCTTGTCAGGTCTCCAGGCTGGAGTGACCTTGGTCTTTAAGGTTGAATCCTTGGCCATGACTTCATGCCAATGTAAGTCATCGACTGGGTCGTCAGTGGTATAGACGGTGGCAACATTGTTGATTTCCATCATCTTTCTGGCGGACATGGTCTTGAGCTTTTCATTGCATTCATCAAAGATTTCCTTAGCGGTAGCTGGGCATAATGGCTTTCTGATACCGAAATAAACCTTTAATTCAAGGTGGGTCCATTCATAGATTGGGTTACCGATGAAATATGGCATGCATTCAGCAAACTTTTCAAATTTTTCCCAAGCGGATTTGTCACCAGTGATGTATTCTTCTGGGACACCCATTTCTCTCATCAATCTCCACTTGTAGTGGTCACCATAGCCGTTGGCACCAAGCCAGGCTTCAGTGATGGAAGAGAAGTGATAATCTTCGGCAATCTGCTGTGGAACAAGATGGCAATGGAAATCGAAGATTGGCATCTTCTTGGCATGCTCGTTATAGAGCTTTTTAGCTAAGTCGGAATCAAGTAAGAAATCGTCGCCTAAAAATTCTTTCATTTTATGTTCTCCTGTGAATTAAAGAGTTACACCAGTCTTGAAGAGAGCGATTAAGCCTCTATCGCTGCGTTCGGCACGGGCAGAAGTTCTGCCAGAAGCCACATCGATAAGCAAATCCAACAACTGATCACGGACGGCGTAAATATCTTCATCTAACATCTTACCACCATCGAAGTCAATCCAGTCACTCTTAAATGAGGAAACTTTATGTTGGGTACCAACTTTGATGGTTGGAATGACCGAACCGAATGGTGTACCACGACCTGTCGTGAAGAACATGATGGTACAGCCAGCAGCGGCAAGGTTGGTGGAAGCGACAAGGTCATTGCCTGGGCCATTGACCAAGGTGAGCTTGTTGTTCTTGAGTTTTTCACCAACATCAAGGACGTCGTTGATCTCTAAAGCACCGCCTTTTAAGACACAACCATTGGACTTTTCTTCCAAGGTGGTGATACCGCCATCCTTATTTCCTGGAGATGGGTTCTCATAGCATGGCTGGTTATTTCTAGCATAATAAGCCTTGAAATTGTTGATTAAGTCAACAACCTTACGGAAGGTTTCTTCATCCTTGGCTCTGTTCATGAGCATCTGCTCAGCACCAAACATCTCGGGAACTTCAGTAAGAGCGACCTTACCACCAGAGGCACCGATGACATCAGAGACAAGACCGACAAGAGGATTGGCAGTCAAACCAGAAAAGCCATCAGAACCACCGCACTTTAAACCAAGTCTGAGCTTGGAAAGAGGAAGTTCAACTCTCTGGTCATCTTTCATGACGTTATAGATTTCTTCCGCTAAGGATAAGGCTTCAGAAATTTCATCTTCATAATCCTGGCAAAGCATATACTTCACTCTGGATTCATCAACATCGCCAAGTTCCTTTAAAAAATCTGGCATTCTGTTGTTTTCACAACCAAGGCCGACAATCAAGACGCCACCGGCGTTTGGATTGTGGGCTAAGGCAGCAAGTAAACGAGCGGTGTTCTGTAAATCATCACCAAGCTGAGAGCAACCATAAGGGTGAGCTAAGATTTTGACTCTACCCTTCATCTCTGGATGCTTGGCTAAGAACTGCTCTTTCACTTCTTCTAAAACGTTGTTGATACAACCGACAGTTGGAATGATATAGAAATCATTTCTTGTACCGGCTTCACCATCACTTCTCAAAAAGCCCATCCAGGTTTTTGTAGAAGCTGGCGTTTCTTCTCTAACGTTTTTATTGTAATGATAAGTTGGTTCACCTTCTTCAAGAGAAGTATGAAGATTATGAGAGTGAATCCAATTACCCTTTTTGACATCAACAGATAAGACACCGATGACATTGCCATACTTGATTAAGTGATGACCTTTTTCCATGTCATGCAAGGCGATTTTATGACCCATCTTGACGTCATCCAAAAGAGTGATGCCGTTTACGACATCGCCCTTGTGGAAATCCTTCAAGACCACCATGACATCGTCATGGGGATTGATCTTAATGAAATCGTTCATAATTATTTTCCTAAGAAGGTTTTGATAGCATCCATCTGAGTTGGAGCATCAAGGATGACCTTCAACCACTTTTCAACTTCGGCTTCAAAGCCAGAGACAGCATTCAAATCCCGACCCCAGAATTCCTTAATACCTAAGACTTCAACG
Source organism: uncultured Erysipelotrichaceae bacterium (assembly GCA_902771745.1). Taxonomy (GTDB): domain Bacteria; phylum Bacillota_I; class Bacilli_A; order RFN20; family CAG-288; genus Enterosoma. The sequence continues at coordinate 2,629 of CACXYG010000083.1, forward strand.
ACAAAAGCGTGAACGTCCTTGTTCGCATAATAGCTATCCCACATCTTTCTGAACATGACAAGATATTCAGGAGTATCGGCTAACTTGATTTCTTCCTTCTTGCCATCGACAAGACGATATCCATCATAGAACTTGATCAAAGAAGCCATGGCAAAGCACATATGAGCTGGGACAAGGCCCTTGGCAAAATCATCAAGCATGGTTGGAAGATCTCTTTCCTTGAACTTAGAGATGGAGTTCAAAGCGATAGACATCAACTGGTGATGGACATATGGATTTAAGAATCTCTGGATGACATCATCGGCAAACTTCTGAGCGTCCTTAGTGGTGACCGTTGGAACAATTTCTTCCTTTAATTCGGCTAAGATGAACTGAGAGACTTCTTCGTTGAGCAAAGATTCTCTGACTTCATTTAAGCCAGCTAAGTAAGCAACTGGAACAAGCGTGGTATGAGTACCATTCAAGATACGAACCTTTCTCTGCTTGTATGGATGGACATCAGGAACATAGATGGCATGTAATCCAACCTGATGAACTGGGAACTTTTCTTCAACAAAAGTTTCTTCCTTCAAGACATAGAGGTGGAAGTATTCACCCTTGACCATGTTGTTATCAACATAGCCGTACTGAGCGCATAAATCAGCAAATTCATCTCTTGGGAAGCCTGGGACGATACGGTCGACCAAGGTGGAAGTGAAATGACAGGCGTTGTTGATAAAGTCAATAAAGTCAGCGCCCATATTGCGAGCGATAGCAAGCTTATTTAAGACTTCTTTTAACTTATCGCCATTATCATCGATAAGTTCGCATGGAATCAAGGCTAAACCAGCGTCCTTACCTAAGACATCATAACGATGCTTCAATAAGGCTAAGACCTTACCTGGATAAGAGATTGGCGTATCCTTTTCTAAATCGATCTTGGTGTCTCTTTCATCATAAGCGATACCAGCTTCAGTGGTGTTAGAGACGATGACTTCTAAATCCTTGGATTCAGCATACTGCAAATACTTGGCATATTCCGTATATGGATTGACGACATCATCAATGACATCGATGACTTCGTGTTCCTTGACGGCTTTGCCTTCTTCATTGATACCCTGTAAGATCAAGGTATATAAACCATCCTGCTTGGCAAGGTCGGCGACACGACCCTGTGGAAGAGGCTGGACAACGACAACATGACCAGTATATTTACCGGAATCATTCATCTTCTGGATGAGCCAGTCGACGAAAGCGCGAAGGAAGTTACCTTCACCAAACTGCATGATTTTGACAGGAGCAGTTTTCTTTTCATGAATCTTCTTAGATAAGACTTCAAGATTTTCCATAATTGTTCTTTATCCCCCTTACAATATGGTAATGACGACTAATTTGAATTGGCAAGGTATTCGCTGTAGGCCATCATGAATGGGCCGACACCCTTGCTATCATCAGCGACAACAGGTTCGGAGAGATAGTATTCAACCGTACCATCTCTTCTTTCATTATCAAGGCCAGAGACCAAGCAGATGTTGTTAAGATGATTGTCTTTTAGACAATGTCTGACCACACCTTCAAAGATTTCACAGCCGTGCTTTCTTTCTTCATAGTCAAGCATGCCAAGACGACTACCTTTCAAATAGCCATAGGCAAACATGACCGAACCAGAAGCTTCCAAGTAGTTACCTTTGATTTCTGGTAAGACAGGAAGGTCATAATACATATGAGTTTCTTTATCTTCATAAGCCTTTAAAGAATTTAAGACATTCTTCAACTGCTTCTTATAGAAACCGGCGGTGACACTACCGATGAGATTTTCTTTGACGACGTCATAGACATCACAATCGGCCATGACCAACCAACCGACACTTCTAAGCCAGATATTTGGGCTTCTACCCGTTTCTTTATTCGCCCACTGCATGACCTTGTTTTCGTCATAGCAATGATAATAAAGACCATCTTCTGGATTGAGATTGTACTTTTCAACATTCTCAAACTGTTTCTTGATATCCTCAAACATCTTTAAGGAATGTTCACTGACTGCATGCTGGGCATAGAATGGATTGGCCATATATAGACCATCCAACCACAACTGACCTGGATATCTGTTCTTATGAATAAAGGCACCAGACTGAAGTCTTGTCTGTTCATCAAACTGAGCAAACATTCTCGCTAAGGCCTTATCATACTTGTCTTCGTGATGGATTCTGTTGACCTGGAACAAGGTGTAACCTGGTTCAAGATCATCCAAATTATGATTGTGAATATCAAACTCCTGTAATTCACCGTCTTCACCGATATGAGTGTTGAAGTAGTTGATACAGAAATCAAGATATTCCTTATTCTTTGTCGCTTTATATAACTGGAAGGCACCATTTAAAGCGACGCCATCTTCATAACACCAGTTGCCTTTCTTATAAGGCTTGTAATCTCTCAAGAAAGATAGGACAAATTCATCCACTTTCTGTAATTCTTCTTTTGTAAGCGTCATGCTTTCCTCCTTAATCCTTTCCCTATTTTTAATGTTGGAAATAACAACTATAGCAACAACAATCGCAACCAAGCCGATCAAGATATTGCTGACACCCATAGAGATACCAGCGCACATGAAGCCATCCATAGGGGTTCCATCCGGAAGAGTAACGCCAGCATTGACCAAAGCGTTACAAACCAAGAAGGACGGGATACGGAAAGCAAAGACTCGAGCGATATTCATGACCGAGGCAATCTTCGTCTTGCCAAAGCCATATAAGAGACCAAGTACGGTAGAGTTCACCGCCAGTGTGATAATACCCATCTTCTCAAAGAAGAAGACTTGCGAGATGTGATCAGCATATTCGGCTGGATTTTCTGCCGAACGAGCGAAGAACATCGTAATTGGCTCATCAAATATCGTGACAATCACGACACCCACAATTGCGATACCAAGAGCGTAGGCCAAACCGACAAAGAACGTCTTTATCGCGCGGTCAATCTGCTTGGCACCGATATTTTGTGAGATGATACTCGAAGAAGAATCTTCAATAGATGAAATCGGATTGGTTACCGACCCACCCATATTGTTGGAAACGCCTAAAGCGCCAACAACATCACTACCAAAACCTTTCGCTAAAGCATTGATGACAACCTTGCCGAGCGAGAAGATGAACTTTCCTAAAAAGATTGGGAAAGAGATGATAGTGATTTTTCTTAACGTCTTGAACTCGAATAAGACATTCTTGAAGCGGAAACGGAAGAGATAGTTGGTAAATAAGATTCGCACCAAGATGAAGATGGTCAAGGCTCCATTGGCTAAGAGGGTAGCTAAGGAGACGAACATCATGTCTTTCAACTGCAGAGCATAGATGAACAAGACATTCAACAAGACTTTAATGATGACGACACCGACATTCAGAAGGGTAACCGGGAGAGTAGAGCCACGCGCTTTTTCCGCCCCCATGTACACAGTGTTGATCATGACAACAGCGCTGGAGCAGACACTGATTCTGAAATACGTTGAACCAATGGCGATAGATTCCTCAGCGATGTTAAGACCTCTCAAGAGAGGATTCGTCAAGGGCAAGACCACTAGTATGGTCAAGGCTGCGATGACGAAGACATAGAAGAACACGGTAGATGATAGTCGTTGTGCCTTCTTATAGTTTCCTTTACCAATTTCACGAGCAATTAGAATAGAACCACCCGCTCCTAAGCCTCCACCGATGGCAGAG
>CACXYG010000084.1 GCA_902771745.1 uncultured Erysipelotrichaceae bacterium
TGCAATAAATATAGCAGATCCAGAAAATAGCGAGATGATGAATCGGAATACTGACACTCTGGAAATCATAAGCGAAGTAAATAAACGGAAACGCGATGATACAGATCAGGAAATATAACCAGGTAGATCGCAAAGGTTTATATAAAACTAGCAGTCCGTTTCCAATGATCAAACCTAACAAAAAAGTCGAAGGCATAACCACATCAAAAGAATAGTTATCGTTGGTTGTCTTATATAGATACATAGATGGCAATACGATAAACAACGTCATTGAGACAAAAACAATGATGCGATTGAAGTTATCGATACGAGCGATAAAACGAAATAGCTTTCTTAGTTTTGTCATATTCTTATTATACTTGGAAGTAAAATTCAGAAATAGATAATTTGAAAAAGTGATATGAGATTTCATCACGCCTTTTTGTTTATGAATGATTGTGATTGATTTGTAACATTTATATGTAAAACAATCGTTTTAATTGTCAACATGGATAAAAAGAACAAGTATATCTTTCTACCTCAACAGTATGATTTATACTAATGGTACAGAAATCACTTTTTCATTTAATATTGTTTCAAGAAAGTATGGTCGAAGGAAAACGTTACGATTCGCTTTGTAAAGGAGGATAAAGTTATGAAGAAACGTTTGTTATTATTAGCTGCATTTTTACCTTTATGTTCTTGCGCCAATGAATCATCTTCTCTCAGTAGTATTCCACCTGTAGGACCAGTGTACCTGCATATCAACATCCAACAAACTGATGGCTTCACCATCGCTTTAAAGGGATCTTCTTCTGGTAACATCATCGATGAAGCTTTTGTCAATTCCACCGTCTACTACACCATCACCAAAACGGACGCTTCTAAAGAGTTAATCTCCACAACCATCACAGCAAACAATAAAAAAATTGAACCAGAATTGAAAAATAATATCTTCAGTTTTCAGATGCCACCTGTGGAAGTAACTATCAGCCTTAATTCCACTAGCCATATTGAATCATCTGACTCGTATGAATCAAATGATTATACTGTCCAATACCAAGACTGTTCTTCTATCTTCTCGCAGAACAAAGAAGCCGTAATTGATTGCATTTCCTTAAGCGATAGAAACTACCCAATCTATGACGATCAAGGTAACACAGTTCTGCAGTTCTATCCTGGTGATTCTATTCAGTTGAAGAAAGATGGTAATTTAGTAAAATACGGATTATATACGCCAGCCAAGTCCGTAACTGGTAACATTAAGAAAGAAGAAAACAAGTACCTTTTCCAAGCGGAAGGACTATCTTTGGAAGTCTCTCAAATCCTTGTATCCTATTGTCGTAGCAAGACGATCGACAAAGAATATACTTCTGTCATAGCCACCCTTTCTAAAGATGACAAATTCCTCAGCGTCAGAAAATAGTTTTTCTTGATTAACACGTAGAAGCCTCATTGAGGCTTCTATTTTTAATTTCAAAACATGAAATGAAAATCTCTTTCATCTCAAGAATAATATATTCTTGTTATATAATATTATTATTATTTCGAGGAACACATTACATGGCATATCAAGCATTCTATAACAAATATCGTCCTCAGACTTTTGATGAAGTCGTCGGACAAAAGGCAATTGTGGAAACGTTACGCAATGCAATTTTAGAAGATAAAATCGCTCACGCTTATCTTTTCTGCGGTCCCCGTGGCACAGGTAAAACGACGATGGCTCGTCTGTTTGCCAAAGCTTTGAACTGCAAAGAAGGTATGGGCCACCAGTGTAATGAATGTGATTCTTGTATCAGTATCATGAGAGGCGAACATCCTGATGTCTTTGAAATCGATGCTGCCAGTAATTCCACGGTCGATAGCGTCAGACAATTGATTGATAACGTCTCTTATCAACCGATCATGTCTCGTTATAAAGTCTATATCATCGACGAAGTCCACAACATGTCCAACTCCGCTTTCAACGCCTTGTTAAAGACGTTAGAAGAACCACCGGAATTTGTCATCTTCATCCTTGCCACCACTGAACCTCAGAAGATTCTTCCAACGATTTTATCTCGTGTGCAGAGATTCGATTTCAACAAGGTCAGCGAAAAAGATTTGATTCACAACATGGAGCGAGTCTTAGATTCAGAAAACATCCAGTATGAAAATGAAGCCTTACGTCTGGTTGCATCTTTATCCGATGGTGGTGTCAGAGACTCTCTTTCTTTGTTAGATAAACTGGTCTCCTACTCTGGTGAAAATCTCACCATTCAGGACGTCAATGAAATGCTTGGTCTTCTCTCCTTAAGTGATGAGCTTGATCTAGTCAATCTCATCGCTTCTAAAAAGACCGATGAATGCTTGACCTTGGTCAAAGACAAGTATGAACATGGTATGGATATCACCCGTCTACATGCGGATTTAATCCGTATCTACAAAGACTTCATCGTCTATCATTCCACCAAGGATGAAAAACTGCTCGACCGCCTAAAAGCGGATGAAGTCCTATCATTGAACCTCTCTTTAGAAGAAGCCAGAAGAAATATCGATTATCTTTTAACCGCCAAAAGAGAATATCGCAATACCGATGATGTCTTCTCTCATTTTGAACTCACTTTACTCAGTTTGATGAGCGAACTTGTCGTCACCACCCCAGTGGTTCAACAAGCCACACCAGTCAAAGAAGAAAAGCCAAAAGCCAATACCATTGTCTCAGTCGCTACCGAAGTCAAATCTGAAAAGCAGGAAAAAGGAATCGATATTGAAGTCAAGAAGCAGGATACCGGTTCTGACAGAATCACCTGCAACCAGGATGAGATCCTCAACCTCATGCTTCAAGCCGATAAACAAGCTCGTATTGATGTCTCGGCTAAATGGAGCACATTAGAACAGTTCTTCTTTGACCAGAACAAGTCTTTCCAGGCCAAAGCGATGTCCACTTCCAAAGTCCGTCTGGTCGCCAAGAACATCATCTTGATCACCAACCCCTTTGCTGCGGAAATCGATAAGATCAACACCAAATCCACCCAACCCATTCTTCGTGCCATCTGCAAAGAACTCTTCCATGAAGAATACTACGTCTTACCAGTGACCGAAGATGAATACAAAGGCGCCGTGCAGAAATACAAGATGGGTGAAAGACCCGCAATTACCAAACCAAATATCGATTTTGGTGAAACCCCCGACCTCAACGCTTCCACAGACTTTTTGAACGATTTACTCGGATAGGAGAAACGATTATGGCTGATAATGAAAACGATGAAAATTTAAAGAAGGCCAAACAGGCCGCTGATATGGTCAGACTTCAACAGAAAGCTCAGGACTATCAGAATAAGCTGAACGATTTAATGAACAAAGAATACCAAGGTAAATTCCAAGGTATCAGCGTCAAGATGAAAGGTGATTCCACGCTTTTAGATGTTCGTATCGAACAGTCTTTCTATGAGACTGCTGGTAAGGGACAGATTGAAAAAGCCATCCTGACTTTGTTCAACAATCTTCACAACGCCATCCAAGCAGATCAAAACGCATTGAGAGAAGAGTTGCAGATGGATATCGACTCCATGCAAAGGGAGCAGTATGGAAACAATTAAGACCATTCAGGATTTGATTGATTCCTACAAGAAACTTCCTGGCATCGGCTATCGTACAGCCGAACGTCTTGCTTACGCGACATTGAATCTCACCAACGACGATCGCCAAGCCTTTATCCAGGCTTTGGATGACGCCTCAAATAAAGTGAAAAGATGTCCAAATTGCGGCACCTATTTTGATGAGGAATGCCCGATTTGTTCTGACCCTAGAAGAGATAAGACGCTTCTTTTGGTCGTCAGCGACAGCAAAGATATCCTGGCCATTGAAAAGACCAATGGCTATGATGGCTTATACTTCTCTTTGAAGGGCACCTTGTCCCCTTTGAAGAACAGAACACCAGATGCCATCGGTATCAATGAACTCAAGAACAGAGTAACCAGCAATGGCGTAAAGGAGATCATCCTTGCTCTGCCGACTGATTTAGAAGGTGAGACTACCGCGCTATATATCGCTAACGTCTACAAGAACAATCCAGATGTTCATGTCTCAAAGCTTGCCAATGGTATTCCGATTGGCACCAATCTGGAATATTTAGATAATCTGACCATTTCCTCTTCCATCAAAGGAAGAATTCAACTCAACGAAGGAGAAAAGAAAAATGCCGAATAAGGGTATGTTTATTACGTTTGAAGGTGGTGAAGGCTGTGGTAAGACAACCGTCATCAAAGCTTTAAAAGAAAAAATAAAAAAAGAAGGCATTCCGCTTCATGTCACTCGTGAACCTGGCGGAAGTGCAATCGCCGAACAGATTCGTAACATCATCTTGGATAGAAGCAACACTTTGATGGACCCTAGAACAGAAGCGCTTCTTTACGCTGCCAGCAGAAGACAGCACTTAGCGGAAATCGTCTTACCTTTGCTCAAGGAAGGTAAGTTTGTTCTCTCTGATCGTTATTTGGATTCCTCTCTTGCTTATCAGGGCTATGCCAGAGGTATCGGTATTGATGCCGTCTACTCCATCAATGAATTTGCCATTGATGATACCATGCCTGATTTGACGTTCTTTTTGGATTTAAAACCCGAAGAAGGTTTAAGAAGAATCGCGGAACATAGAAGCGATGAAGTCAACCGTCTCGACTTAGAGAAGCTCTCCTTCCATGAGAAAGTCTATGAGGCTTATCAGATTCTCTTGAAGAAGTATCCAGAACGTATTGTTCGTATCGATGCTTCTCAGACAGTCGAAGAAGAAGTACAGCAGATCAAGAAGATCATCTTAGATAAATACGCTGAGAAACAGAAAAACTAATGAATCGAGAAACCTTAGAGAAATATCAACCGAAATTGACAAGGCTTTTTACCAATTCCAGAAAAAGCAATCGTCTTTCGGGTGCTTATCTTCTCTATGGTCCCAAAAACGCTCCTTTAAAAGAAACCGCCTTGTATCTCGCACAGTCGTTGGGCTGTGAAAAAGAATTACTAGCATGTAATGAATGTAATTCCTGCAAACGTTTCTTAGAAGGTATCAGACCAGATTTCGTCTTGATCGACGGTCAAAGCGACATGATCAAGAAAGGCGATATTCAGGCATTAGAGAAAAAGTTTTCTCTTTCTGCCTACGAAAAAGGTCACTCCTTATGTTATGTCATCAACAAAGTAGATAACATCAACAATGAAGCGGCTAACGCCTTATTGAAATTCTTAGAAGAACCAAAAGTGGGTCAAGTCGCCTTTTTAACCACCAACAATCCTGACAAGGTCTTAGCCACCATCCGCTCTCGTAGCATCTCTGTCAGAGTCGATCCTATCGAACCTCTCGTCTTCCAGCAAGAGTTAGAAGAACACGAATTTGTCATGGAAGAAGAAGGTAAGAAAAAGACCAAAACGCTCCATCTTTCCTCCATTCAGGCCTATATCTTAGCTCGCAATTACGCCACTATGGAAGAGGTTGAAGCCTTGCTTAATAGTGACACTGGTATGAAAGAGGGAATCGATGCTGCAGAGGCGTTTTTGAACGATTATTGTTCCAGTTATAAAACAGCGAGTTTCACTCTCTTGAAAGAAACTGCCTTATTAAAAGATACTAAGTGTTATAATTGGATGTATTTAACAATCTTAGATGTCTTTGAATCCGTCCTGTTAAATGACAAAAACGATCATAATCCTTTTTCTGATGTCATCCACGATTTAAGAAAACACCAGGAAGAAATCAGAAAAGGTGTAGAAGTAATCAAAGAAGTGCTGACTCATAAGAACCTGAACTACAATGCTACTTTAACAGCAGCAAGGTTCTTACATGCACTAGATGAGGAGAATTAATATGACAACTCTATTAGGAATTCCATTTGATTTCATGGGTATGACATACTACCGCACCGCCAAGGATGTCTCCGTTGGCGAAACGGTCATTGTTCAGACGCCTCATGGAACCTACCCTGGCAAAGTCACCAAGGTCAGAATCCCATCCGAAGAAGAATTGGCGAAGAAAGATTTCGATACGCTCTTCCCTGAGATTTTACGTGTCGCTACTTTCTCCGACATGAGTTTTGCAAGAAATGCTCTCACCCAAGGTGAAAAGATTTCTAAATCCACACAAGAACTTGCTAACAGTCTCAATCTCAACATGAAGGTTTTAAAGTCTTACCTCGATGTTGACGAGGATAAAGTACTTGTCACTTTCACCAGTGATGCAAGAGTTGACTTTAGAGAATTGGTTCGTGTCTTATCCACAACCTATCATTTGAAGATTGAACTCAGACAGATTGGTCCCCGTGATCAGGCAAAACTTGTCGGCGGTATCGGCCCTTGCGGT
>CACXYG010000085.1:0-1491 GCA_902771745.1 uncultured Erysipelotrichaceae bacterium
ATATTCATGAATCAATGTTCTCAACCTTCCTGGAGCAAACTGAATACTGCAGCTATGCTGCATGATGTGTTTTCGGTGACGAAAACGCATTATGTTCTCTCTCCTACTAGTTTTCTAAGACCGGTCATTCCTAGTCTCATATCCGTCTTTCCAGGATAAAGATATACCTGTTCTATTTTAGAAAGTTCAATCATGTGACATGGCTCCAAACAACAATGGAATATCATCAACATTGATCTCAAATGATATTCCATGTATCTTCATGCGGGCGTATACGTTACTGTGTTTTTCTTTCACAGAATCATTTACTGCAACTTCCAATTCTTCACGAGGAACAACCATGGCTTTGAGAGGGATTAGTGAAACTAAATCTTTCCCCTTGGCTTTTGTTTCTTTCTTTGATTTGTTATATTTGGTGATCCAACTATTAAGGGTATGGAAGTTGACCCCATTTTGCTCAGCAAATTTCCTCTGGTTAATATGTGAAGTAAGATATTCTTCTATCAATTTCAACTTCAGCTCAGATGAGTATGTTTGATACTTGTTCATAGAAAAGCGCTCCTTATATATCACAAAGGGTATAACAAGAAGCGTTTAGTTATCTAGATGGAAATCTTTGATGGATACAAACTACATAATGTTTTAAAATAAAATATCACCACTACAATAATCGCACACCCTGAAAAATGATGGGTTGTCAGCACTTATTATAACTGCACCCATGTTGAAACAATTTGTGCGTTGTCTTTTAAAGGCCAAAAATAGCTAAAATCATAAGATTTTAAGGAATTTGTAAACATATCGTAATTCAAAAAGCCACCTGTTACTAGATAAATTAACTTTGTAACAGATGGCTTTTAATGATTTTAGTATTGCCTTACATATAGTTTCTAGAAGCCATATCACATTTTTTATCGCTATAATCTAAAGTGAGTTCTGGTTTCTTTACAATCTTGTAAAACGGACAGGATTTTAAATAATCAATTGAACGAGCTTCTGAAAAGATGGTTTCTCTTGCCGATAAGTCTCTATTCTGGAAAGCAGAAGAGGAAGATAAATTCTTGCGATAATCTCTAGGAGTACAATGAAGATTCTTTTCGAACATCTTGAACATGTATTTTGGATCAGAGAAGCCGGATTCAAAAGAGATTTCCAATAAAGACTTCTTACCTTCGGACATGAGACGAATGGCTTGTTCCAAACGAAGGTTGTTGACGTAATCCTGGAAGGTGATACCTAAAGAAGACTTAAAGAGATGAGAGACATAAGTTCTCGTCAGATTTTCTTGTGCAGCAATATCAGAAAGCTTAATCTGTGATTCATAGTTTTTCTTGATGGTATCGATGATTCTTTCGAGACGATTCTTTCTTAAGTTGATCTTTTCGCTTTCTTCTTTGGAGACAATCTGATGAGGTGTCATACGATAAACATGATAAAGAAGATTGGAAAGCTCGGACATCAAAATCAGATGATAATGTTCTCTTCCTTCAA
>CACXYG010000085.1:1543-7799 GCA_902771745.1 uncultured Erysipelotrichaceae bacterium
ACAAGGGCTAAATCGATGAGATACTGAAGACATTTATCATGTTGCTCTGGATTCCTTCTCCGACTGAATAATGTCGAATGAAAGATGGTAGTAGATAGTTCAGGACAGTAATCACAAATAAAGGAATTGGATATCTGAATAATCAGGAAAACAGGTGTGTTTTTCTGATTGAGAGAGATTTCATTATGGAAACTCGAGGAGTAAGAGTGGGGTGTAGAAGAGTTGATGAAAAGGACATCTCCAGGCTCCATGACAAACGGCTTTTCTTCGACGTTGATCTGACCATTTCCAGACAGCAAAATTGCCAATTCCAAATCCGGGTGCATATGAGTATGCTTGTAGTTGATTTGGTTCACGATGATACGAACATGTTTCATTTTGGGGTATTGAACAAATTCGTACTTTTGTTGTTCAGTCTGTTTCATTTTGTTTCGAGTTTACAATTTTGAAATAGGATACTAGGAAATTTTGCCTTTCGCAACAAGAATTTTTGATTTGAGACCCGAATAATTTTATAAAATGTTTACATTTTAAAATTTTTAAGACAAATGTACGATTTCTTTATGATTTGCGACAAAAGACAGAAAAAGGCTCTTTCAAAATATTGTAAACGGTTGTAAAATGGATTACATAAATCCGGATATGAAACTTGTATACCTCAATGACATGGTCGTCAGGGATTTGCGTAAAAAGGAATAAATTTCAAAAAAACGCAAATAAAACGTTTTCGTTTGAGCATTTTTTATGAAAAAACATAAAAAAAGCATTATTTGTAATTTCCTCATCTTGAAATTGAAATTCATAAATTTATCCCTAGAAAATCGCAACATTGTCAATTTTTCACTATCGGATTTAGGCGAAAATGAAAGCGCTTGTAAGTCTTATTGTCTCGAAACGGCCATCGAGACGAATGTGACTTATTTGCGATTTATTGAAAGGGGCTAAATATGAAAAGAGGAAAACTGTGGTTGGGTTTCTTCTCTGTTGGTGTTTTGACTAGCTCTCTTTTAGCAGCGGGTACTAAGGTTGCCTGGGCTAATGAGATGTTGATCAATGACCATCTTGGTTTGACTGGCACAAAAATTGCCAATAACAAACGTTCATCTTATGCGGATGATAATGGAAACTTGACCGATGAAGGCTACGAGAAGATGATTGCTGATTCGTACAAGTTCTGTATCGAAGAAGAAGAGCAGGGTGCTGTCTTATTAAAGAATGAAAAGAAAGACGGCAAAGCTGTACTTCCACTTGCAGCAGACGAAAGGGATGTCACATTATTTGGTCGTAATAGTGCACATTTATGCTTACGTTCTGGTGCTGGTGGTGCCGCACCAAATGATAAATATACCATTCATCTCAATGAAGCTTTTGAAGGTAGTGGTTTTTCTTACAACAACACTGTCTGGAAATTATATGAAGGCGGTCGTGATCCGTCTGTCAATTCCATTCATGAAAGTGATGTGAGTGTCTACACTGACGATGTCAAAGCGACCTTTGATGCTTATAGCGATGTCGCTATTGTCACCTTTGTCCGTGTCGGTACTGAAAATTCCGATCCTACTGATGGAATCCTTGATATCACCAATGAAGAAAAAGACTTGTTGAAGATGATTCATGATTCTTGCAAGTTCAAGAAGACGGTTGTCTTGCTTAATGGTGCTATGCCAATGGGTCTCGATTGGGCTGATGATCCGGAACTTGGTGTCGATGCCATTTTATGGTTTGGCGTTCCAGGTTATTATTCTCTTCCAGGCGTGGTCCATATCTTGACCGGTGAAGCTAACCCATCTGGCCACACTCCAGATACGTTTGCTGCGCATTCCAAGAGTTCTGCCGCTTATCAGAATTTTGGTAATAACCCACTTGCTGGCGATAAGTCTGGCTTGGATAATGCCAATGGTTATGTTGTTTATAAAGAAGGCATCTATGTCGGTTACAAGTATTATGAAACCAGATATGAAGATGTCATCAAGAATCAGGGTAACGCCAATGGTATCGCTGGTACCTTCAATGGTGAGACGAACTGGGATTATGCCCAGGAAGTCGCTTATCCATTCGGCTTTGGCTTGAGCTATTCCACCTTCGATCAGAAGATCAAAGGTGAACCTGTCTATGATGCTAAAACCGATACCTACACCATCAATGTCTCTGTCACCAACACTTCCACGATCGATGGCATGACACCTGTTCAGGTTTTCATGCAGTCTCCATTTACCGATTATGATAAGGATCCTGCACATCCTGTTGAAAAATCTGCAGTCGCCTTAATGGGCTACAACAAAGTCTCGGTCAAGGCTGGTGAAACTGTCGATACCAGTGTCACATTTGACCGTTACTTCATGGCTTCTTATGACCATAAGGGTGAAAAAGGCTATATTTTAGAACCAGGCAAATACTATTTCGGTATTGGTAATGGTGCTCATGAAGCCTTGAATAACATCCTTCATAAGACCGCTCCTACTGCTACCTTATACGATCATCTTGGCGCTACTTTCACTGCCAATGATGATGGTGCTACCAGTGTGGAAATCACTTCTGCGGATAAGGATGCCTACAAGAAGTCTCATTATGATGCTGATGTCACTGTCACCAACCAGTTTGATGATGCTGATGTCAACTACTGGTGCAATGATGATGAAAAGATCACCTATTTGACCAGAACCGATTGGGAAGGCACTTTCCCAACCAAACAGGCGACCTTGACGATCAACGATCGTATGAAGGAAGCCATGAAGATGAACACCTATGCCAAGCCAAGTGATGCGCCAAGCTACAAGGATGGTGAAGGTTCTCTTTACTCCGCACAGGCCAAGAATGCCGAAGGCGAAAATATCAAGATCAAGTTCATCCATATGGCCGGTATCGAATATGATGATACGGTCATTGAATCTGGCCTTTTGAAGGGCTTGACTGGTAAACAGGCTTGGAATGCTTTCATCAAGCAGATGTCCTTGAAAGATTTATCCATCTCCATGTCTGATAACCGTGGTATCAGCTCTGTTGTTTCAATCTCCAAGATCAGTAACTCCATCGCCGAAGGTCCAGAAGGCTTGCTTGCCTCCTTCCAGTATGGTGATAAGCGTTCTGCCACTGGTTTTGCCACTGGTCCTATCTACACTGCTACCTGGGATCACGAAATGCAGAAGAAGTTCGGTTTCTTCTATGGTGAGGAAGCTTTGTTCTCCGGTGTCGCTTGTGTCAATGCTCCTGGTGCCAACATCAACCGTACTCCTTATGGTTCGAGAGCTTCTGAATATATGTCTGAAGATGGCGTCATGAATTATCTTGTCGCCTCTAACATCATCTCTGAAGCTGGCAAAAAGGGTTTGATCATGAACGTCAAGCACTGCTTCTTGAACAACCAGGAAACCAATCGTCAGGGTGTTGCTACCTTTGCCAATGAACAGTCCATCCGTGAAATCTACCTCCGTCCATTCGAAGGTGCTCTCACTAAGGGTAAAGGTCTTGGTATCATGACCTCCTATAACCGTATCGGTTTGACTTATGCGGCTTGTCATTCGACCTTGATGAATCAGATCTTACGTACCGAATGGGGTTACAAAGGTCAGATCATCGATGACGCTTTAGGTGGATCTAACTATTCTACTTATTCCAATGGTCCAGCTATGACTGCTGCCGGTACCAACATCTTCTGTTTGGATAGTGGCCGTGGTGCTCAGTTGGTCGATTGGGTTGAAAAGAATGATGACGGCAATATGGTCAAGCTCATGCAGACTTCCAACCGTTACATCATGTATTCTCTCTTACGTTCCTGGATGGGCGATGAAGGTTCTGTCAAAGACGCGGATCTTGCCGTTACACAAGACCCATGGTGGAAAGGCTTGATCATCGGTATTGATATCACTGCTGGTGTCTTGACACTTGCTGCCTTAGGTTTATACATCACCTTTGATTTCATCATCAAACCAAAGGAGGAAAACTAATATGAATAAGATGAAAGATTTCCTTAAGAATAAGGGTGTCGGTTTCTATATCGTCATCGCTGATATCATTATTGCTATCGTCCTTGGTATTGTCTTCTTTGCAACCTATCATGATGCCATGGGTAATAACGCCGCTGGTCATGTTCCAGAACTTATTGGCTGGTTTGCTTTCATCGGCGCTGTTCTCGATATCGTCACAATCTTACTTGCTAAATATAAATTTGTTCACATTCTTGCCTTGGCCGCCTATTGCGTGGCTTTAGGTCACGAAATCTTCTTGATCCCTAACTTGATTGCGGATGCTGTCAACGACGTCCACTATCAGGGTGGTGATCTTGGAACGAATCTCTTCTATCTCATCTCCCTTTTAATCATCGTCATCTCTGCTATTGTCGCTATCTTCCTTGGCTTATACACTAAGGAAGGTGAAAAGGCGGTCGAAGAAGAAGGCTTGATGCCAAAGAAGAACGACTTCATCAAGATCGGTTGTTCTGCTGCCAGTATCATCACTATCGCTTTGATTGCTGGTATCTCCTTAGGTAACTCCTCTTCTAATCCAAGTTTTGTCGCCAAAGACCCTATCGTCGCCCTTGACGATATTCAGAAGAAATTTGAAGACAAGGTCGATAAGAACTATGACTTTGATCCAAAGAGCGTCGTCTACAAAGAAGATACACATCCATACTTGAAGGCGACTCCAGCCCAGGTAGAAGCCAACGTCTCCAGCGACTTGAATCGTTTCTTGCATCACAAAGTCTATGAATTCGAAGGTAAGTATACCGAAGCCTATCAGGGTAACTTCAATTACACCTATTCCTATATCTATTTATGGGAAGATGGTCTGTATAACGGTATTGCCAACGGCTCTACCATCTATGGTTACTGGTACAACCGTACCGCTGAAGGTGAACCATGCTTAGTCATGAAAGGCACCGATGGCAACGATATGGTTTGTGAAAGCACCAAGGGTGATAAATACTATGACTACATGACCGACTTGAAGACCAGTCTCAACGGTGGTCGTACCTGTAAGATGAACGGCTTCTTATATACGCCAGCCATCGGTATCTACATTGATACTGGTTCTACTGAAGAACAGAAAGTCGATTTCTTAAATGACCTTGACCGTTCCCACTGGAAAGTCATGGAAGTCAGAAATGACCTTCGTTATTCCGCCGTCTTCAATCCAGATGAGATTGAATGGCAGGATATCGATAACATGGTTCCTGGTACACAAGACGTCACTGCTTCCTGGAAAGAATACGATGATCAGGAAGAAGCCTTCACGGATAAGGTTGCGGTCACCGTTGGTGAAGACACTGCGACCTATACCTTCACTTATGCCGATAGCGTGAAGAAGAATTATCGTTATGTCGACTTGTTTGATTCTACTGGTATCAGCGTCAAGCGTACTGTCGGTACCGGTGCGGAAGCTGTCTCCAAAGATATGGATTTAAGCAAGATTGCTTATCACTTCGATTTCGAAAACAACAAGATCGTCTTCGATTTGACCAATGGTACTAAGGAAAACTTCGCTGTCACTTTTGATACCAGTGAAGCTGGTAACACCATCCATACCACCATCAATGAAAAGGATGCGACGATTGTTGTCACTTCCTTAACCACCGCTAAGATTACCAGCGATGGTAAGACTGCTACCTTCAAGATTACCTTGACTGGTAACAAGGGCTTAGCTACCATCAATGTCGGTGAAAAGATCTCTGGCGATGATGGTTTGATCGAAGCCTTACCTACCACCTTCGGTATGAATGAAAATGACGCTCATGAATTGACTCTTGCTGCGGAGAAGTTCTTACGTTCTCCAACCAAGATGAACGCCTATTCTCAGTCTAGTGATTCCTTTGTCATCTTCACTTCTGATCCATCCTTCGTGTATGTTATCTGGCAGTTCAGCTACAATGGAACGGATTTCAACCAAACCATGAAGTTGACCTATGTCATGAATGACGCCAATAACTCCATCGAGTTGACTGGTGTTGTTGATGGCGTGGATACTTTCAACCAGTGGCAGTGGTGCTCCAATAAGACCTTAACCAATTTAACCGCTTGTTCCAAGACTGATTTGCCATTCGATTATGCTGCGTAATTAAATTCCCCTGTAATTTACCGGATGATGCCTGAACTGCAGTTCAGGCATCTATCTGTTTATCGCATGAAAAAAGTTTCCTCAACCAGAGAGGAAACTTTTTCATTTCACTAGGAATTTACTTTTTATTGCGGATTGAAACGTTCTGGTATGAGTGTGAAACTCAGTTTTCAATTGACTGAATTTTTGTAAATTATCATTCACT
>CACXYG010000086.1 GCA_902771745.1 uncultured Erysipelotrichaceae bacterium
AAGAATTGATGGTCTCTTATCCAACCGAAACCATCCTTGCTGGCACCTGGAATCTTCCACTTCTTGAAAAGATTGGTGATTCCTTTGGTGAAGAAGGTTTATGGGGTGGCGGTGTCGGCTGGTATGGTCCTGCTGCTAACACTCACAGAACCGCTTGCGCTGGTCGTAACTTCGAATACTTCTCCGAAGACGGCTTCTTAGCTGGTAAGTTATGTGAACGTGAAGTTGCTGGTGCTGTTAAGATGGGTACCATTCCATACTTGAAACACTTCTTCTTAAACGATCAGGAAACCAATCGTATTGGTGTCTGTACTTTTGCAAACGAACAGTCTATCCGTGAAATCTATCTCCGTGCCTTTGAATACTCCTTCGAAACCACTTCTGAAGAAGACAAGGCTTGCCCTGGTGTCATGGGTGCCTTCAACCGTCTTGGCTTGACCTGGTCTGGTCATCATTCCAACCTTTGGAAAAATGTCATGGCTGGTGAATGGGGCTTCTTAGGTAATGTCACTACTGACTTCGGTCAAAAACCAAACTCCTTAATGGAACCACTTCTTGCTTATGAAGCCGGTACTACCATGTTCTGTACTTCTGGTACCAGCTTTGCTAAGTACTTAGAAGGTTATGATATCCGTTCCGACTTAAAGTTGATGACCAACATGAGAGAAGCCATCCACAGACAGCTCTACAATTTCGCCAATTCCGCTGCCATGAACGGCTTAGTCTCTGATTCCAAGATTGTCCAGGTTGCCACTTGGTATGATATTGCCATCACCATCTTGATCATCGCTTCTGCTGTTGTTGTCGCTGGTTGTGTTGCCATGCTTGTTCTTGGCTTTGTCGCCGACAAGAAGAACTAAAGGAGGAATAGAAAATGAATAAATTCAAATCATTCTTAGCCAATAAGAAAACTGGCTTCTATGTCTCTGCTGTCGCTTGCCTTCTTGCTTTCATCGGCTTGATCGTCTACGTCGCCAGAGGCGGTAACTATCTTTCTCCTGTCAATGGTGTTGCGGTCACCTTACTCGTCTTAGGTGTCGTCAGCAATATCGGTGTCTTAGTGATGGATTTCTCCTTCTTAGGCATCATCCCAGTCGCCTTATATAGCGCTGCCTTTGCTGTCTTATTCAACTCCGAAATGCTCTTTTTAACCAACGTCGCCTTCGGTGTTGATGGTAACAGTATCGACTTCGGCTGGATTTTCTTCTTCATCATGATCATCTTAGCTGTCATCGTCTCTGCTGTTGCTTATGGTATGGGCTTATCCAAATCCAACAAATTAGTTGCTGAAGAATAATTATTGTCTAATAGAGAGCGCACACATAATGTGTGCCTCTCTTCCTTCTTATAGAAAGCGAATATATGAAAAAGAATCTTAAAATCATCAGTTTATCGTTACTTTTACCGGTATCACTCGTTTCCTGTACGAAGGAAGGGAGTCTCAAAGCCGAAGTCACATCATGGGATGTGTCCTCGACTTTTATGAAGGCTAATACAGAAAAGGCAGGTCGCATTGAATCCTTATCCTATCAGACAAAAGACTATGTTCTAGATAGTGGCAAGACCGAAGAAAAGAAGCTCAACGTCTACCTTCCTTATAACTATGATGAAAGCAAGCAATATAACATTCTCTATCTTCTTCACGGCACAGATAAACAAGATGTCGATCATATCAACACCTGGTTTGATAGAGTGGAAGTGAAGAACGTCCTTGATAATCTTATCGCATATGAACAGATTGATCCTCTCATTGTAATCTGTCCTACTTTCTATTCGTATGGCCTTTATGGTGATGATAATGTCACTGATATCAAAGAAGCTACACCTGTAAAGATAAATTCTTCTAACAACTTCACATATGAACTAAGAAATGATATCATTCCTGCCGTTGAAAATAAATATGCGACCTATGCAACTGACACCAGTGAAGAGGCTTTAAAAAACAGCCGTGACCATAGAGGTATGGCTGGCCTATCTAATGGTGCCAGAATCACATTGGATGGTGGCATGATTCACAACTTTGATTATATATCCAATTTTGGTGTCTACTCTTCCTCTTGGGATGCAAGCGAGATACTAGAAGCCTTAAACAGCGAAGCAAACGAAAACTTGCCATTACATGGTTTTTATAACGCAGCTGGCATTTATGACTTTGCCTATAACAAACAAAAGAAGATGTATGATGAACTGATGAAATCAGACCATTTCACCACTGAAAACAGCAAATTCTTCGACATCGCTTTCGGCTATCATTCCGCCCGTTCCTGGAGAGTGGGACTATATGATTCTCTCCTTTCTATGTTTGGAGGTAACCAAGCATGAACAAAATTATGAAAAACGAACATCTTTGCCTTTTCTTATTCCAGGTGTTGATTGTTCTTGCTTCACTGATTGAACTATTAAGCCGTGGCTATAGTGAATTGACATTGACCTTTATCGTAATAGAAGCCATCATCCTTCTTCTCTCCTTTATTGGTATGAAGTTGAAGCTTTATATGCTTTATATGATTTCTTCGATTCTCTTTATTGTCGGCGCAATCTTATTGATCTGCTTCCCTAGCTATGTTTCCTTTACCGTCTTCATTATGGCTAGTATCTCTTTTATTGCTGAAATTGGATTATTCATCCGTTCATTATTACATAAATAACCATCTATAATCGGAGCTTTTTTGCCCCTTAGTTCCGAAAACGGCTAACCCCATCATGGGATTAGCCGTTGATTTATTTTAACCAATCAAGATAGGACTGCAAGGCTGCTTTGATCTTATTGAGTTTCTCATAATCAGGATAAGGGGAGATCTTCTGGGTATCAAACTCTTCGTTATAACGAAGAATGATCTTTATCAGATGTTCTTTAACCTCATTTTTCGTCAATAACAGACCAGCGAAGATAATCTTATCTAAAGCAAGCAAGGCATCTGCATCCAACAAGGTCAAAGCGATAACCGATAAAGCCGAAGAGAGTTTTTCCTTATTGTCAAAAAGTTCAACAGCGCCTTCCTGCTCATCGATATCTTTACCTAACAGGGTATCAAACGAGACCACATCTTCAATCTTGCTACCATTACTGAGATAGCCATGGCCGATTTCCGAACGCGTACCATTCTTTCGGATGATCGGTTCACCATTGACATAGATACAAGAACCAAGACCAGGACCATACTTCACCAACAAGAAGTTCTTATCTTCTTCATGTAGGAAGTGATAGACGTTTGCTAAGGCTTCTACATTGTTGACAAAACTGATATGTGGGATATTAAACTGCTCTAACTTCATCACCAAGCCTTCGTTCTGAGAGGGCTCAAGACTCTTGCGATAGGTAACACTCATACCTAGGATATTCTTCATCATCGCTTCTTTCGCGATATAATCCAAAAGTTCGCAGTCTAAGGTGAATCTTTTAAGTGATACCAGATTACCGGCAAAATCCATCTCGCTAAACGTAATGGATGATTTCTTGGCGTCCACGCCAAGGAAATATCCATAATCCGGATTAAGTGAAAGCAGTTCTTCACTGCGTCCAGCTTTACCATTACTCTTCTTGCCTTCGGAAAGGATATAGCCTTCTTCCAAAAGGGTTCTACTAGCCAAAGTTAAAGCAGCCTGCGATAGATTCATCTCCAAAGCAAGTTCTTTTTTGGATGCTGTTTTCTTCAACAGCAAGAGTTCGATGATACGTTTTTGTGTTTTGTTCAAGTTCATTTAAAACATTAATGATAATCCACTTATGAATAATAGCACATAAGTGATCTTCATAAAAATCGGAAGATTAAGTTTTTTGACGATGAAATGTCCTGCAACCATAGAAAGAATCGATAAGAGAGTACCAATACCAAACAGCATCCATACCTGTGGAGTGAACTGTCCTTGAATCAGATGTTCGGTAAACATGATGGAATTGAGAATGATCCACATCATAGATAACGTGGCACGGAACTGGTGCTTATCTTTAATCTTATAGGTAGCAAAGATGATGACCAGTGGACCACCAGAGACATACAGAGCGTGTAAGATACCGCCAAAGACCAGTAGCAGATACAAGATCCAATCTGGTATTTTGACTTTATCCGTATTGAGGAAGAAAAAGACAACAGCAACCAGCATAATCACGCCACCATAGATTTTCAAGAATAATGTCGCGTCATGAGGTAAATAGGATAAGGCTGTACCAATGCCAAAGCCTGCCCCGACAAAGAGAATCATCAAAAGGAATTCCTTCCAGTTGATATCCTTGAAATGCATGATGACAACATAGGCACAAACAACAATCGCAACTAGGTTGAGAATCGGTTTACAGACCTCTTCGCCAACCAGTCTGATACTAAAAGGCATCGCTAGCACAGTGCCAGCAAAACCTGTAATCGTCTGAATGATATTACTCAATAAGATGACAACTAAGAAGAGTATCTCATATAAGCTCATTGTATTTCGATGTTCTCCCCTGTGATGCCAATATAGGCTCCCTGACTAGCCTGTTTAGACTCTTCATGAGCCAGTAGCCATTTATTCTCTTTCCATAGCGTTGGATCGCTAGGTTTGACCTCGAGATCTCTATTGGTACCCTGAGAAAGGAAGATACCACAGCGGAATGGTTTGTTATCTACCATACATGGAGAAAAATGCATGACGTAGGGATGTAAGACGATCGCCTGGCCTTTCTTGATATAGAAGGCTTTGACTTTAGAAGAATCGACTTTACCATCGACAATGTCTTTTGGAAGAGCAAGCAAGAGAATCAAATCCTCCAAAGCTAAGTCAACTTCAGGACAGGTGTGATACTCAAGACAATTGAGTTTCTTGTTGTTACCATTGCAATAACCAGACTCCATATCAGAAAGTCCATAAATATGTTCCTTCAGATATCTATAACCATCTAGTTGATGCATTTTCTCGTCATCTCTGACATAAACATTTCCAGTTTCTAGAATTGGAGTTGTTTGAAGATACTCCATCAGATCGGAAAAGTCATGGTCAAGGAGATAACCATACTCATCAGTGAGTGAAGTAATCTTTATCGACATCGATGACCTCCCAGTTCATAATGCGGGCAAGGTCGAGCATGGCCTTCTTATATTTGACGTAACCCATGATGACATGGTGTGCAACACCCGTATAGACAACCGTATCGATGACTTTGCTGATGTGGTGATCAAAGATGACTTTGGCATAGGTGCCAGAAAGAAGCTTATTCATCGGAACGGCGACACCTTCTTCATAGAAGAGTCTAGTCTTTCCTCTGGCTGTATCGATTCTTAAGATGGACATATCACCACTATGTAAGACAAAGTCAGCAGTGACACCTTTGCCACCAGCAAAGTAGGTCTCAAGACTTCTGTTGCAGACACCATCCCATAAGTTACAAGGAGCAACACCATCATGCCATAATAAGGCATAGTTTTCCTGGTAGTTGACCTGGGATAAATCAGCCATGAATGGTGTTTCTTCACCAGCGGCTTTGACCGCCACCATCGATAAGGCAGCTTCAATATCACCTTCACAGGCAAAAAGCATGTTTCTGCTTTGTAAGATAGACATCATCGCACAAGGAGAGACACCATAGGTCTTCGCAAATTCAGGCCAGCAACGGATGGCGATGACATCCACCTGTTCCTGCTTCATGAATTTGGAAGCGACGACAACAAGTTTGGCAACCTTATCAATCTGGGCTTCCGATAACTTCTTGGTATCAAATAACTTTAAGACATTTTCTCTTTCTCTTGCGACTTCTTCTTCACTGGCTTCGCCACCGAAGAACTGAGAAAGTTCATAATGATTGATCAAGACGCCCATTTCACGATAGATGTGAAGTTCATCCACACCGACATTATAGAAACCATCGGCGTGATGGCCGACCAAACCGATTTTAGTCGTCTTTAAGGCGACCATCATCTTGATTGCCTTGACCCAATCCTGGTCAAGGTCATTACCGACATGGACGACAAAGTTATCATTGCCACCCTTATAAAGGTTAGAGGCATTGAGATTGACGCCACAGACAGCATTCAGTCTGATCTTACCACCATTATAGGGAAGTTCATCATAGCCCCATAAGAGAAGAGGAACTCTGACTTTCTGATTCATGATCAGGGCTAAATGTCCTAAATGGAAAGTAGCAGAGACAATAATCAAAGCATCGACATGATGGTCGATGAAGAAGTCACTTGCCCTATTGGCGTCATCCTGTTCGATGACCATCTCAGGATAGTTGACCCAGTCGATGGAAGTATCTTCCATGACCTTGGCTGT
>CACXYG010000087.1:0-5533 GCA_902771745.1 uncultured Erysipelotrichaceae bacterium
AGTGAATGATAATTTACAAAAATTCAGTCAATTGAAAACTGAGTTTCACACTCATACCAGAACGTTTCAATCCGCAATAAAAAGTAAATTCCTAGTGAATCAAAAAAGAATGCTCTCTTTACATGAGAACATTCTTTTCGAATCTAATCAGAACAATTATAAGGTAGTCCAACCACCGTCGACCAATAAGATCTGACCGGTAGTATAAGTGGAAGCATCACTAGCGAAGTAGATGACAGCGCCATCAAGTTCACCAGCCTTACCAGCTCTACCCATTGGACAATAGGCGTTTTCAACTGGATCAAGTCCGCCAGCATTGAAGATGGCCTGCGTCATTTCACTTTCGAAATAAGCAGGACCGATGGCATTGACAGTGATACCAGACTTAGCCCATTCAGAGGCAAGGCCCTTGGTTAACATCTTGACACCACCCTTAGCAGTTGCATAGGCGGTAACTGGCCAAGTAGCGTTGTTCATGACAACTTCAGAGTGGATGGAACCGATGTTGACAATCTTACCATAGCCTCTCTTGATCATACCCTTGGCGACTTCTCTGGCAACAAAGAAGAGGGAGTTTAAGTTGGTGTTGATAACCTTGTTCCACATTTCGACTGGCATTTCCGTTGCTGGAGCAACATCACCGACACCAGCGTTGTTGACTAAGATATCAATCTTACCAAACTTCTCTTCGCAGGCCTTGACCATGTTGATGATGTCATCATTGTTGGTGACGTCACACTTGACGGCGAAAGCTTCAATACCTAAAGCCTTCAATTCTTCTTGAACCTTCTCGAGCTTTTCAAGTCTTCTAGCGGCTAAACAGACCTTAGCGCCCTGACCACCTAAAGCTTTGGCGAACTGAACGCCTAAGCCACTGGATGCACCGGTAACGAGGGCAACTTTACCGGTTAAATCGAATAGATTGTTCACTTTGTACCTCCAGGAATAATCTTTAGTCGGACTATTATATCATAATAATTTATACATATTAACATTTTACGAGAAAAAATAATATTTTTAAGAACAAAATTCTAGATAAAATTGTTATTTTTATATTATTACATATATGTATTTACGCCTAAAAATATCGTAATTTTTACCCATTTCTATGATTATTTAAGCGCTTTCAAATATATCGTCTCGGTATGTTCCGAGCAAAAAAAGGGGCTATGACTGTTTCCAGCCATAGCCACAAAATTGAAATAGAAAGGTTATCAAATTATGCGGTTTCTTTCTTGCGTTCACTGATGATGAGGATGATACCCCAAGCAGCTAATAAAGCAAGAACAGCACCATCAACCCAGAACATGATGACTTCCCAGACTGGAAGAGCATAGCCGATAACTTCAGCGTTGAAAACATTGGAGTTAGCGATCGTGTAAAGGATATGATGCGCATTTTCTCTTAAGACAGTGACATCGCTGGCATTGTTCTTATCCGCCCATTTACTTTCCATGGAGTCTAAGTTCAAATCACCACCAGCATAAGCCATCTGTTTGGCATCCATATGAGACTGACCAGTAGAGAAGTCGCAGATGACAGTACCCTTGAAGCCCCATTCTTCTCTTAAGATGGTCGTGAGCAAGCGGTAGTCACCGCCAGTCCACTTGGTACCGATCTTATTGAAGGAGGACATGATACCAGTCGCTTTAGCTTCCTTAACAGCAATTTCAAATGGTCTTAAGTAGATTTCTCTGATCGCCTGTTCATTACACCAGACGTTGACACCACCTCTGTGGGTTTCCTGTTCGTTTAAAGCAAAGTGCTTCATGTAGGTGTAGACACCCTTCTTCATAGCACCTTTGGTAACAGCAGCAGACATCTTACCAGAAAGGAGTGGATCTTCGGAGAAGTATTCTGCGACACGGCCACCAAACTGACCTCTGTGGATGTTGGCACCTGGAGCATACCAGCCAGAGTAAACTAAGCCTTTACCCTTGCCGTCACTATCGCCCCATAAGCCTTCTTCACCGACAGTTTCACCAAACTGTTCGGTTAATGGAATGTTCCAAGTAGCACCGATGACGGTTTCATTACAATACTTGGCAGTACCATAGAAGGTGTTGGTATCCATGAAGTTGACAAAGCCAGAAGGGCCATCGGTTTCACTGGTTTCTGGTTTGGCGATGGAATCAGCCTTGTTGGTCTTGAAGGCAGCGTTGAGGTTGAGGGCTTCCAATTCTTCAAATGGCATCTGGTTGAGCAAATGATTCCAGTCTTCGTGGTCATAATCTTTACCGATCATGTCGCGAAGAACCATATTTCTTTCTTTGGTAACCTTCTCACCGTTGACTTCTTCTTCATAGGTAACCTTCTTAGTGACAGTGTTGGTAGTTGGCATGGTGGTAGCTGGAGTCTTTTCTAATGGGTTATAAGAAGAAGTATCAGCGTTCAAATCGGCAATCTTGATATTCTTTTCATCTTCCCAATACCAGAGATCTTTATCATCAGCGGTTGGGGAGACAGGATAAGTGCCATTCCAATCTGCACGAGATAACTGCTGAGAAAGATGGATAGCAGCATCGTCATAGAGATTTTCAACTGTCTTACCAGTGACAGGATCCTTATCAAACTTGATGTTGGCACTTAATTCCTGGATAGAAACTTTCTGAATGGTCTCATGGGCATTCTTACCGATTTCAAAGGAATAAGCACCGGCTTCAATTTCAAAGCCTTTGAAGTCGTTATGGTTCTTATCATCAAAGTCATAAGAAGCAAGATAGTATGGATTGATAGAGACATCCACAACCTGTTCCTGATTTGGATTTAAGTTATCCGTCTTAGCAAAACCAGCTAAGACCTTGGTGCTCTTTTCAATGCCACCAGTGGTATATGGAAGGTCAGCATAGACCTGAACAACTTCCTTACCAGCGACATCACCAGTATTCTTGACTTTGACCTTGATGGTGATGGATTCATCACTCATCTTAGCAGCTTCAAGTTCCGCCGTATTGGTGATTTCCTGGCTGAAAGTGGTATAGCTTAAGCCGTAACCGAATGGATAGACGACATGGTTCTTGTACCATTCTTCACCTTCGCTAGCGCCACGGGTTTCCCAATAGCGATAACCGACATAGATGCCTTCTTCATAGTCGACGAAGAAGTACTTGGATGGATAATCACCTTCCATATAGATATCGCCTGGCTTGTTACCAGCGATTCTATTGTTACCAAAATTCTGCCAGACGGGGTCTTCCTTGAAGTTACGTGGATACGTATCGATCAAATGACCGCTTGGGTTGACCTTGCCTTTTAAGACTCTACCCAAAGCAAGAGAGCCGACATTACCTAAACCACCAGCCCAGATACAACCGTCAATCTTGGCGTTATAAGCATAGTGATTTGGATCATCTAAGAAGCCGACTTCAAGAGGGTTATTCGAGTTGAGATAGACGATAACATGCTTGAAATTCTGTTCACAGACATGTTTGATCAAAGCAGTTTCGTTTTCATCTAACTGGAGATAATGCTTGTCAGCATCGGCTTCCATCGTCATTGGAAGGTCAAAACCTTCACCAGCGATTCTGGAAAAAACGATAACTGCTGCATCATTGAATTCAGTGTAAGAATTCTTGACATCGGTGGTGTAGGAAGCGATTGGGGTTTCACCCGTAACAAGGTTACCACCACCGCTATCCATGGATGGGTTTTCGGTTCTACCTGCACCACTGGCGCTGGATTCATAGAAACTCATCAACTTGTCATTGATGACAAAACCGTTTTCGGTCAAGGCAGTCTTTAAGGAGATTGCTTCTTTGGAAGAGCCACCACCAGAACCGGAGTTACTTAAAACGACATTGGCGCTGTTTTTACCAAAAACGGAAATCTTGGAGCCTTCCGCAAGTGGAAGAGCCTTATTTTCGTTCTTGAGTAAGACAATACCTTCATCGCAAATTGTATTGTTCAACGCTTCACCTTTGGCCTTGGCATCTGCTTTGGAATCGGTGGACTTTTCATAGGCAACTTCACCAGCTTTGGTGATTGCCTTGGAAGGACCTAAAACAATCTGCAAAAGATTATTCACAGGAGAGACCGCCGCAACCAAATTAACAGTAAGGCCAACAGCAAAGACAGCAGATGTGACAATCAGCCATCTTCTTGTTCGCTTGTTTTTCCAAATGTTCATAATGTTTTATTTATTAATTTTTTCTTTCTCTTTACTACATGTGGTTGGAAATGTAGGAAATAGCAGCATCAGAAGTGACTTTGAAGCAGTCAAGAAGTGGAGCAACAGCCTGCATGGTACCAGTACCAGTAGCATAGTTATTGGCAGAGGTACAATTGATGACGTTCATACCCTTCTGGATGCTAACAGAACCTAATTCAATGTCTACAAAATCCATAACATCACTAGGCTGACCGGTATGCGTTCTGGAAAGAGTATAGTTGATACTTGTACCATTGACGGAGATTGGATAACTGGTCTGATCAAGGTTCAAATCGACAAACTCGTTAGAGTATCTCATGGTCAAGGTAGCAGTGGTAGCCTTCGTGGAATAGAAGCGGAAATCAAGAGAGAAGTTCTGGCCATATAAATAACTTAAGAAAGCGCCGTTAGAAGCAGTACCAGTGGTATCAGCAATGATGAAACTAGACCATTCCGTAGTACCGCCAGAGTAACCTAAACCCTGAGTGGCTTTAGAAAGTAATTCTGGAGTATGTTCACATTCAATGACAGTGGTGTTAGAGCCAGAGACAGCTTCCCACTGAGCATAAATATCAACCATACCACTCTTAGCCTTGGTGAAGTTTGTGGTCTTTTCTAAGCTCTTATCTGTTGGATTGGCATCGTCAAACCAACCGACGAAACGATAACCTTCTCTTTCAGGAATCGGGATATTTCTGAAAGCCGTGGCAATATCACCAGAAGCAGTCTCATCGAAGAGAGAGAACAACTGGAAACGCTTGGCAGAGCCAGTGTATTCCTTGACGATTGGTTCTGGACAATCGGTATAGTTGTAGTTCATTCTCAAACCCTTCTTTTCGGTAGAAGAGCTGGTGGAAGAACCAGCAACAGAAGAGTTATCTGCAACGCTGGAATCTGGAGCAACACTAGAAGCTGGAGCAACACTAGAAGTTGGAGCAACACTAGAAGCTGGAGCAACACTAGAAGTTGGAGCAACGCTGGAGGTTGAAGCAACACTGGAAGTTGGAGTCGTACTAGAAGCTGGTGTGACACTAGAAGTTGGACCTCCGCAAGATATCAAACCAAATAAGGACAAAGTGATAAAACTGAGGAATTTCTTTGGATTTTTTTTCATTTTTTATAACCTTTCTTAAAACAATGCAAGGCACATAAGCCAAAGCCTATGTGCCATTGCTTTTTCACTTACCGAATTCGACTAATAGATTAAGTAAGCCAGAAATTACTTATTTCTGTTCTTTCTTTCTCTTGATACCTAAGGCTAAAGCACCTAAGGCTAAGGCACCAGTGATAGAGGAAGCGATAGCAACGGAACCACCGCAACCGCCAGTGGCAGCAGCACCATCTTTACCATCTTTACCATCTTTACCATCTTTACCATCTTTACCA